>JBOFDB010000074.1:0-15893 GCA_051646545.1 Sphingomonas sp. | reverse complement strand
GGCGCCCGTCTCCCCCGATCTTGTCGCCATGACGACCACGACGGCGCGCGACATCACCACGACGGTGCGCGCCGAACGGTTTCGCCTGTCAATGGTGCTGGCGCTGGTGACCTTGCTGTCGGTGCTGCTCTCGCTGTTCCTCGCCCGAACGATCGTGCGGCCGCTGCGCCGCCTGGCACGGGCGGCGGTGCGGGTGCGGCGCGGGCGCGCGCGCGACGTTGTGGTCCCTACTTTGCCCAGCCGGGGCGACGAGATCGGCATGCTGGCGCGCGCGGTATCCGACATGACCTTGGCGCTGCGGGCGCGCATCGACGCGACCGAGGCCTTTGCCGCCGATGTGACGCATGAGCTGAAAAACCCCCTCGCCTCGCTGCGCTCCGCCGTCGAAGGACTCGAGTCGGTCAAGGACCCGGCGCTGACCGAGCGGCTGACCGCGATCATTCGCGACGACGTCCACCGGCTCGACCGGCTCATCACCGACATTTCCGAAGCATCGCGGCTGGACGCGCAGTTGAGCCGCGCTCGGTTCGACCCAGTCGATATCGCCGCGATGATCGCCGCTTTGCTCGCCACCCGGCGTGAACGCGGCATCGAACGCGGCGTCGATATCCGCCTTGATTCGCACTTGTCGCGCGCCGCAACGGTGATGGGGGATGGCAGCCGGCTCGAGCGGGTGTTGGAAAACCTGATCGAGAACGCCATTTCCTTCTCCCCCGATAACGGCCTGATCACCATCGGGCTGACCGCCGACAATGGCCACCTCGTCGCCCGCATCGAGGATGAAGGCCCCGGCGTGCCACCCGAAGCGCGCGACGCCATCTTTCGCCGCTTTCAATCGATCCGGCCGCACAACGAGGAATTCGGTAAGCATTCAGGACTAGGCCTTGCCATCGCGCGCACCATCGTGGAGGCGCATCAGGGATTAATCGCGGTCGAATCGCGTGAGGATCGGCTGAGCGGCGCGCGTTTCGTGATCCGCCTGCCCCTTGCAGGCGACCGCCAGACGCGGGAAGGCTGATGGCAACGACGCTGTCTTCGGAAACACTGCACGCGACATCAGTGGCGATCAATGGGCGCGCCGTGTTGATCGAAGGGTCGTCAGGCGCGGGCAAATCCGACCTGGCGCTGCGGCTGATCGATCGCGGCGCCGCGCTGATCAGCGATGATTACACCCTGTTGCAGCGGCAAGGGGCGGCGCTGATCGCAACCCCGCCCCCCAGCATCGCTGGCAAGATCGAGGTGCGCGGGCTGGGCATTATCGACTGGCCGCATGTCGACAAGGTGCCAGTGGCGCTGGTCGTGACGCTGACCGAGGATGTGGAGCGCCTGCCCGCCGATCCGCCGCAGCGACGGGTGGCGGGAGTCAGCATCCCCGCTGTCGCCATCGATTCGCGCGCCGCATCGGCGGCGATCAAGGTTGAAATCGCGCTTCGGCAGTTGGTGTCGCCATGAGCCAGGACCCACAAGCGATTCTGCTCGTCACCGGCATGGCGGGCGCGGGCAAATCCACCACGCTGCGCACGCTTGAGGATATGGGGTGGGAGATTGTCGACAATCTGCCGCTGCCACTGCTCGATCGCCTGCTCGCGACCGAACAGCCCGCAGCCGTCGGCGATTCGGGACGGCCGCTGGCGCTGGGCATCGGGGCGCAGACGCGCGATTTTGACCCCGAAGGCGTCGTGCGACGCATCAAGCGGATGCGCGAGGAACGCGGCGATGATGTCGGCGTGCTGTTCCTCGATTGCGCCGGCACCGAGCTGGAGCGCCGCTTTTCCGAAACCCGCCGCCGCCACCCGCTCGCCCTCGACCGGCCGGTCGCCGATGGCATTGCCCGCGAACGCGAATTGCTGGCGCCGCTGCGGCAATGGGCCAACCGGCTGATCGATACGACCGATCTCACTGCCAACGAGCTCGCCCATATCATCCGCATGACGTTCGGCGGCGAGGGGCTGGGCGAGCCGACGCTGGCGGTAAAATCCTTCGGCTTTGCGCGCGGGGTGCCGCGCGACGCTGATCTGGTGTTCGATATGCGGTTTCTGCGCAATCCGCATTGGGATGAGGCATTGCGACCGCACACCGGGCTCGACGCCGATGTCGGCGCCTATATTTCGGCAGACCCCGCTTATGTGAGCGCCCTGGCGCAGATCGAATCGCTGCTGCTGACGCTGCTGCCGCGCTATCGGGCCGAGGGGAAATCCTATATAACCATTGCCTTCGGCTGTACCGGCGGGAGACACCGGTCGGTCCATGTCGCGGAGCGGGTGGCGGCGCGACTGCGCGGCGAAGGCTATGCGCCCCGCATCAGCCATCGCGATCTTGCCACCGCGCCGCAGGATTCGTTTGAGGGCGGACCCAAAAGCCGGGACATGGCGAAGCCGTGACACTTCTGCTAGGGGCGACGAAATTGGCCTGTGGGTTGAACGGACGTCGATGATCGGACTGGTTTTGGTGACGCATGGCAAGCTCGCCGAGGAATTCGTGCGCGCCATGGAGCATGTGGTTGGCATTCAGGACGGCATCGCCGCGATCTGCATTGGCCCTGACGATGATATGGAAAGCAGGCGCGCCGAAATCGCCGCCGCTATTCAACAGGTTGACGTGGGCCGCGGCGTGATCGTGCTGACCGATCTATTCGGTGGCACGCCCTCCAACCTGGCCATTTCATTGATGGAAGCCGGCCGGGTTGAGGTGATTGCCGGCATCAACCTGCCGATGCTGATCCGCCTGGACGGTGCGCGCAAGGCGATGAAAGTGACCGAAGCAGTCGCCGCCGCGCGCGACGCGGGGCGCAAATATATCTCGGTTGCCTCCGAGGTGCTGGGGGCCGCCGCCGCGTGACGACGATTTCCCGCACCGTCACCATTCCCAATCGACGCGGTCTGCATGCCCGGGCAAGCGCGAAATTCGTCACGCTTGCCTCTTCGCTGCCCGTCGATGTCGCCGTGAGGAAGGACGGCGCGCCGGTCAACGGGCGGTCGATCATGGGGCTGATGATGCTGGGCGCGGCAATGGGCGATTGCATCACCATTTCCGCCGAAGGTGACGGCGCCGAGCAGGCGGTGGCGGCGCTGGTCGAGCTGGTCGAGGCCAAGTTCGGCGAGGATTGACGATTGGCAGGTACCAACACCGTCATTGCGAGCGCAGCGACGCAATTCCTTTCGATCGGGGCGCGGGATTGCTTCGTCGCTGCGCTGCTCGCAATGACGGCTAAGCTGATGAATCCGCTGGCCTGAACCGCCGTGCCGCGCCAGATCACCGCTTTTTCCAACCCGCTCGTCAAGCAGGTGCGCGATTTGCGCGACAAGCGCCACCGCCGCGAACAGGGGCGGTTTCTGGCCGAGGGGCTGCGCATCCTGACCGAGGCGCGCGAGGCAGGACGGCTGCCCGACATTCTGTTTTTCGGACGAGACAGCGCCGGGCATCCGCTGGTGCAAACGCTGATCACCGCCGTCGAAGCGGCCGACGGCGAAGCGATCGAGACGACGGCGGACATCCTCACCAAATTGTCGGGCAAGGATAATCCGCAGACGGTGCTGGGCGTGTTCGCCGAATTTCCCACCCCATTGGCCGCGCTCGATCGGTTGCGGAGCGGCATCTGGCTGGTGGCGGAGCGGCTGCGCGATCCCGGCAATCTCGGCACCATCCTGCGTACCGGCGATGCGGTCGGCGCGGGCGGGTTGATCTTGATCGACGAGTGCGTCGATCCCTTTTCGGTCGAGGCGGTGCGGGCAAGCATGGGGGCGCTGTTCACCGTGCCGGTGGCGCAGGCGCGTTGGGCAGACTTTGTGGCGTGGCTGCGCGCGGGACCGGGACAATTGGTGGGTCTGAGTCTCGATACCGACACCGATTATCGCGCCGCGCGCTACCAAGCGCCGACCTTCCTGCTGACCGGCAACGAGGCGCAGGGCCTACCCGCCGACTATGCCGCCCAATGCGACCTGCGCGTCAAAATCCCGATGCTCGGCAAGGCGGACAGCCTGAATGCGGCCGTGGCGACGGCGGTGATGGCGTATGAGGTCTTGGGGCGGCTTTGCTGAGGTAGGCGGGAGCGCTTTCACGCTCCCGCCACCTGTTTCAGTTGCCGGAGCCGCGCCAGAGGCGGATATGACACCGAAGTGCATTCTCCGCATCGGAACGAGCGACCCAAGACCGTCGAGATATGATCATCTGGTCCTGACCCGGGATTACTCCGAACCAACGCCAGTGTTGATCTCGATCCTGAAACAGGTTGTAAACCAACCTGTTCATGACCGTCTCCACTACAATCCGTATGAGCCACCGCGTGGCAAAAACACATGACGTCTGTCTGGTCAGAATTTCTGATCCCGAGCGAACTGGCCGGGCAAGACAGAAAGCAGTGAAATTGTCAGGCTTCAGATCATACCGGTGCCCATACCTGATAGGCGCGGAATAAATACAGCGGAGCCATAATTCAGTCGATGTTGGACGCACCCAACTCGCCTTCGGAATCTAACGCCTCGCCGCTTCCATATCGGGGCAACGCATCCAGCTCTGACACATCGTCAAGTGCCCGGCTCGGCGGATCAATATTCATTTCTTTAAGTCTCCGGGCTGAACTCAATACATTGCGCTCAAAGCTCCCGACGAACTTGTTGTAATTATTTACTGCGGTTGACAGACCTGTCCCGACCACTCTGAGGTGCTGAGCGGAAATCGCAAGTCGTTCGTAAAGCTCTCTTCCCAGAGCGCCAATCCTACTTGCGTCTAAAGAGAGTTTTTCTTGACGCCAAATCGAGGCAACCGTTTTTGCAATCGCAATAAGGTTAGTGGGAGTAGCAAGCAGTACTTTTTTCTGAAAGGCATCGCTCCAGAGTTTTTCATCAACTTCTAGGGCAGCGCTTAAGAACTGCTCACCAGGAACAAACATAATAACATAGTCTGGCGCTTCATCGAACTGAGACCAATATGACTTTGCCGACAGCGTATTCACGTGATTTCTCATCGATCTAGCATGTGATTCAAAATGCCTCTTTCGCTCAAGATCGTCATGAGACTCAATTGCGTCTTGATAAGAATTAATCGAAACTTTTGAGTCTATAACCAGATTTCGTCCGCCTGGGACATTTATGATTACGTCGGGACGGAGGCGTCCGGATTCTTCGTCACCGACACTTACCTCCGTCAGGAAGTCGATGTGTTGCGACAAACCGCTAGATTCGAGGACATTTTTCAAAGTCTCTTCGCCCCAACTACCTCGGAGCTTCGGCGCGCTGCGCAGTGAATTGACCAGCTTCGCCGCCTCCTGGCTCACCCGCTCCTGCCCCAGCCGCATCTGCTCGATCTGGCCCTTCAATTCGCCGAACGCGTCGCGGCGCTCGGCCTCGACTTTCGAGACGGCTTCCTCATAGCGGGCGAGCCGCTCGTTGACCGGTGTCAGCAGCGCCTTGAGATTCTGCCCCGCGCTCTCTTCCGACTGGCGGAAGCGTTCTTCGGCGCGTTGCAGGAATTGTTGCTGCGCCTCGTTCAGTGCCTTGGCAGAGAGCTCGGCAAATTGCTGGCCCATCTGTTCCTTGGCAGCACGCATCTCGGCGAGCCGCGCCTCGAATGCCTTCGCATCGGCGCGCAGCGTTGCCAGCTCGACTGCCAGCCCTTCCCGCGCCGCATTGGCCTGGCGAAGTTCCTCGCGCAGGCCATCCGCTGCCCTCGCACGCTCCTCGGCGCTGGCGAGATCGGTAATCGCGCGCTTGAAGTCGTCCTCGCGCTTCGCCGCCTGCGCGCGTTCCGCCGCTGCGCCGCGCCCGCCCAGGAACCACCCAATCGCCAGCCCCGCCAGCAGGGCCATAGCCACCACGCCTGCCATCGCCAACCCGCTCATTCCTGCCTCTTCACCAGAACATTCAGCGAACTTCTATCGACTGGCATTGCGTTGCGCCAGCCCCCGGCTAGGAAATCATCGCCATGTTGACCGACATCGAAATCTCGCGCGGCGCGACGCTGCAGCCCATCGCCGATATTGCCGCCAAGCTTAGCCTGCCTGACGCGGCGATCGAGCCCTATGGCCGCCACAAGGCGAAGGTCGACGTGACCGCGCTGCCCGTGCCGCAGCGGCTCGGCAAGCTCATCCTGGTGACGGCGATCAACCCAACCCCGGCGGGCGAAGGCAAGTCGACCACCTCGGTGGGGCTGGCGGATGCGCTCAACCGCATCGGCAAGCGCACCATGCTGTGCCTGCGCGAGCCGTCGCTCGGCCCATGTTTCGGCACCAAGGGCGGCGCGACCGGTGGCGGCTATGCGCAGGTCGTGCCGATGGAGGACATCAATCTCCATTTCACCGGCGATTTCCACGCGATCACGTCTGCGCACAATCTGCTCGCGGCGATGATCGACAACCATATCCATTGGGGCAATGCGCTCGACATCGATGTGCGGCGGATCAGCTGGCGGCGCGTGATGGACATGAACGACCGGGCGCTGCGTGATATCGCGCAGTCGCTGGGTGGGCCGGCCAATGGCTTCCCGCGCGAATCGGGGTTCGACATCACGGTCGCCAGCGAAGTGATGGCGATCCTGTGCCTCGCCGATGACCTCCACGATCTCGAGCGGCGGCTGGGCGACATCGTCGTCGCCTATACCCGCGACAAGCGGCCCGTCACCGCGCGCGACCTGAAAGCCGATGGCGCCATGGCGGTGCTGCTGGCGCAGGCGATCAAGCCAAATCTGGTGCAGACGCTGGAGGGCAATCCCGCCTTCATTCACGGCGGCCCGTTCGCCAACATCGCGCATGGCTGCAATTCGGTGATCGCGACGCGCACCGCGCTGGGGCTGGCCGATTATGTCGTGACGGAAGCGGGGTTCGGCGCCGATCTGGGCGCGGAGAAATTCTTCGACATCAAGTGCCGGCAAGCGGGGCTGACGCCCGATGCCGCGGTGATCGTCGCGACGGTGCGCGCGCTCAAAATGAATGGTGGGGTGGCGAAGGCCGATCTGGCGGCGCCCGACCCGGAGGCGGTGCGGCGCGGCGGCGTCAATCTGGCGCGCCATATCGAGAATATCCGCCAGTTCGGCGTGCCTGCGGTGGTCGCGATCAACCGCTTCCATAGCGACACTGAGGAGGAATTGGCGGTGGTGCGGGAGATTGCCGCCGCGCAAGGTGCCGACGCGGTGGTCTGCACGCATTGGGCGGAGGGCAGCGCGGGCGCGGTGGCGCTGGCGGAGAAGGTCGCGGCGCTCGCCGATCATGGGGCCGCGCAATTCGCCCCGCTTTATGCCGATGACTTGCCGCTGTTCGAGAAGATCAACACTGTCGCCACCCGGCTCTACCGAGCCGAGGAAGCAATCGCCGATCCAGGTGTCCATGCCCAGTTGAAGCGCTGGGAAGAGGCCGGCTTCGGCCATTTGCCGGTGTGCATGGCGAAGACGCAGTACAGCTTCTCGACGGACCCAGCCAAGCTCGGCGCGCCGACCGGGCATGTCGTGCCGGTTCGCGAAGTGCGGCTGGCGGCGGGTGCGGGCTTCGTCGTCGCGATCTGCGGGGAAATCATGACGATGCCGGGCCTGCCGCGCGTGCCGGCGGCGGAGAGCATCCGGTTCGGGGCGGACGGGGAGATTGAGGGGCTGTTCTAATGCATGCCGACAGACTTTATGAGCGTGCCGTCAACATCCGCGACGGTCGCGAAAACGGCCTTTTCGTCCCCATCCTTCGCCACCTCGCGCTGCGGGGTCATGTCGATGCGATGATTCTGTTGGCGCACTGGTACACACAAAGCAATGACAAGCGAGACCTAGACGGAATCGGGGAGCCATATAGCGCCGCTAATCTTTACTATCGCGCTTGGCGTTCGGGCGGCAGTAGCGCGGCTCTAGCTGCCCATTCGCTGGCACTTAGCTATTTCAACCTTGGGAATATGCAACAGTTTCGGCGATGGGCGCGACGCGGTGCACGTTCCGGCGACTACGACTGCAGGATGATTACGAAGCATTTTGAAACGAGACTACCGCATGGTGCTGCCCGGCGGCTCGGTCGCATACGACCCGAAGCAAAGCGTGATCAATGCGGCTAGATCAAGCGTGATTAGCTACGCCGCCGCTTTCCGCGCCTTGGCGAGCTTCTTCAGGATCATGTCGCGCTTCAGCCGTGACAGATGGTCAATGAAGACAATGCCTTGTAGGTGGTCCATCTCATGCTGGATGCACGTCGCGAGCAGGCCTTCGAACAGCTCGTCATGGCTCGCGCCATCGGCATCGAGCCATTTCACCCGGCAGCGCGCGGGGCGTTCGACATCGGCGAACTGATCGGGGACCGACAGGCAGCCCTCCGTATAGAGCGAATGATCGTCCGACGGATCGAGGATTTCAGGATTGATGAAGACGCGCGGCGCCTTGATCGGCTTGCCCTCGACATCCTCTTCTTCCTGCAAATCCATGACGATGACGCGCTTGGGCACGCCGATCTGCACGGCGGCAAGGCCGATACCCCGCGCGGCATACATGCTGTCGAACATATCGTCGATCAGCGCGCGCACCTCATCATTCACCACCTCGACCGGCGTCGAAATCGCGCGCAGGCGGGGATCGGGAACCTCAATGATCGGAACAACAGCCATGGCCAGTCAGCTATGAAGTGCCAGCGCCCGCGTCAAGCCACCGGGCGCCGCGCGCGGAGCGCCTGCGCCAGCGTGCCGTCATCGAGATAATCGAGCTCGCCACCGACCGGCAGGCCGTGCGCGAGCTGCGTCACCCGCACCGGAAAGCGCTCGATCCGCTCGGCGATGTAATGCGCGGTGGTCTGGCCTTCGAGCGTCGCGTTGGTCGCGAGGACGACTTCGTCGATGCCGCCCCCCTCGATCCGGCGGATGAGCTGGTCGATCGTCAGATCCTCGGGCCGCACGCCATCGAGCGCCGACAACCGCCCGCCCAGCACATGAAAGCGCCCGGCGAACAGCCGCGAGCGATCAAGCGCCCACAGGTCGGCGACGTCCTCCACCACGCACAGGCTACGCGGATCGCGGCGTGGGTCAGCGCAGATGCCGCAGGGGTCCGACGTGTCGACATTGCCGCAGATCGAGCAGGTGGTGAGCCGCGCCGACACCGCGTCCAGCGCGGTGCGCAGCGGTTCGAGCGCGGTCTGGCGGCGCTTGAGCAGATGGAGCACCGCGCGCCGCGCCGATCGCGGTCCCAAGCCCGGCAATTTGGCGAGCGCCTGGGTCAGCGCCTCGATTTCGGGTGAAGCCATGGCGGTAGAGATAAGCGCCCCGGCGTCGAAAAGGAAATGTCCAGCGCCGCGAAACGAGCTATCATACCGTAATGCTCTTGCTTGCCCTCCTCGCGCTGCCTCTAGCCACGTCGCTGTCGCTATCCCAAGCCGAAGCCTTGGCGATGACCGCGCCAACGGTCGAGGACTCAGTTAGAGTACGTCACGCCCACCCATTTGTTGAAGCCATTCAACCTTCTCCACAAGGTTGGACGTTCACGATTAATGCGCGAGATGGGTGCCCCACCAAGCGACCGTGCTCGGGGCTGATTGGGCATTTTTCCGTGAACCGGTTTAACGGCATTGTTATGGACCTCGATTTAGCTTTTGATGGTCGACGGGTATCCTCTGCCCGAATGAGAGCGCTGCTGAAGCACTTCGGGTCACACCGCTGATCTTCCGCTTTGGTTCAGCCCAGCCTAAATCAAATCCATGCGCATCGTCTTCATGGGAACCCCCGATTTCGCCGTGCCGGTGCTGCAAGCGCTCGTGGCGGCGGGGCATGAGGTGGTCGCGGCTTATTGCCAGCCGCCGCGCCCGGCGGGGCGAGGCAAGGCGCTGCAGCCCTCCCCCGTGCAGCGCGCGGCGGAAGCGCTGGGGATCGAGGTGCTCGCGCCAATTTCGTTCCGCAAGGATGCGGGCGCGGTCGATGGCTTTGCCGCGCTCAAGCCCGATGTCGCCGTGGTTGCGGCCTATGGCCTGATCCTGCCGCAGGCGATCCTGGATATCCCGGCGCATGGCTGCCTCAACGTCCACGCCTCGCTGCTGCCGCGCTGGCGGGGGGCGGCGCCGATCCAGCGCGCGATATTGGCGGGCGATGCCGAGACGGGCGTCTGCATCATGCAGATGGAGGCGGGGTTGGATACCGGGCCGGTGCGGTTGGTGGGATCGCTGCCAATCGATGGCAAGACGGCGGGGCAACTGACGGAAGAACTGAGCGATTTGGGGGCGCGATTAATGGTCGAGGTGCTGGGCGATTTGCCTGCCCACCCCGCCTTGCCGCAGCCGGATCACGGCGTCACCTACGCCAGCAAGATCGACAAGGCAGAAAGCCGGATCGACTGGTCGGCTGATGCGGAAGCGGTCGAGCGGCAGGTGCGCGCCTTCAATCCCGTGCCGGGGGCGTGGTTCGAGGTCGGGGGCGAGCGGGTGAAGGTGCTGGCGGCAGAAATCCGTCATCCCAGCGAAAGCTGGGATCGCTCGCAGCATGGGGAAAGTGGCGCGAGCGACCCCGGCTTTCGCCGGGGTGACGGATTAGACACGGAAGCGGACGGTGGGCAGGCATTCGCTCCCGGACAAGTCCTCGACGACACCCTCACCATCGCCTGCGGCCGCGGCGCGATCCGCCCCACCTTGCTCCAGCGCGCCGGGCGTGGCGCCATGACGGCGGCGGAGCTGCTGCGTGGCTTCCCCATTCCCGCCGGTACGCTCCTCAAGTGACCCGTTTCGCGCTGACGATCGACTATGATGGCCGCCCCTTCATGGGCTGGCAGAGGCAAGCACACGGCCCGAGCGTGCAGCAGGCGATCGAGGAAGCACTCACCCGGATCGTCCATGAGGAGGCGCAGGTCTATGCCGCCGGGCGCACCGATGCCGGGGTCCATGCGACGGGGATGCGCGCACATGTCGATATCGCGCGGACGATTACGCCGTTCCGGCTGATGGAAGCGCTCAACGCGCTGCTCCGCCCTGCGCCGGTCGCGATCCTCGATTGCGTCGTCGTGCCCGACGACTGGCATGCGCGCTTCTCGTGCCTGGCGCGCCATTACGAATATCGCATCGTCAATCGCCGCGCGCCGCTCACCACCGAGCTTGGCCTCGCCTGGCGCGTGCCGACGCCGCTCGACGCTGACGCCATGGCGCGCGGCGCCGAGCGTCTGGTGGGGAGGCATGACTTCACCACTTTCCGCTCGGCGCATTGCCAGGCCGATAGTCCGGTGCGGACACTCGACCGGCTCGATGTGGTGCGCGAAGGCGAGCGGATCAGCGTCTTCGCCTCGGCGCGGTCGTTCCTCCATCATCAGGTACGATCGATGGTCGGGTGCCTGATGCTGGTCGGGCAAGGCAAATGGACGCCGGATGACGTCACGGCGGCCCTTGACGCGCGCGACCGGGCGGCGTTGGGCCTCAACGCGCCGCCCGACGGCCTTTATTTCCGCCGCGCCGATTACCCTTGAGTGCGGCGCGACAGCCGGGCGGCAAGCTCGACATGGGTCGACCAACGGAACTGGCCGACAGGCTGAACCCAATCGAGGCGATACCCACCATCGCACATCATCTTAACATCGCGGGCAAAGCTGCTGGGATTACATGAAACATAGGCGACCACCGGTTCATTGCTTCCCGCCAGTTCCTGCGCCTGTTCGCGTGCACCGGCCCGGGGCGGATCGAGGATGATGGCATCGAACCGATCGAGTTCGCCGCGCGACAACGGCCGACGATAAAGGTCGCGATGGTCGGCAAACACACCGCGCGTCGCCCCGCCAAGCTTTAGCGCAAGGGCGGCATCGCGCGCCGCCTCTGCCGCATAGACACGCTTGCCCGATCCGCTCAGCGCCAAGGCGAAGGTGCCGATGCCGCTGAACAGATCGGCAAGCATGGCGGCGTCGCCAATCGCGTCACGCACCGCGGCAACCAGCGCCGCCTCCCCCTCCGCCGTTGCCTGCAGGAACGCGCCGTGCGGAAAGCCCACCGCCATGCCCCCCAGCGTGACGGTTGCCGCGGCGGGTTCCCACCGCGTCTCCGCGCCGAGCCCGCTGTCGAGCGCGAGGCGCGCCAGCCGGTGCGTCGCCGCGAAATCCGCCAGCTTTTCGGCCGCGCTCAGCCCCTCAGCCGCCACCCCGACCAGCAGCAGGTCAACGCCTTGATCGATCAGCGTCATCCGCGCTTCGGCGCGGCCCTTTGGCGGCATGACGTCATTGAGCAGCCGCCGCAGCGGCGCGACCAGCGCCATCAACAGGGGGTGCAGGATCGCGCAATCCTGCACATCGACCAGCTTGTGGCTGCCAGCCTCGCTAAAGCCCAGGATCAGCTTGGCACCCCGGCGCTCGGCATGGAGCGTGGCGCGCCGTCGGCTGCGCGGCGGCGACAGCGCGGGCGGGCGAAGATCAGCCTCCAGCCCCTGCGCCGCCAGCGCGCCGCTCACCCGATCGCGCACGAAATCGGCATAGGCGGCATCGTCAAGATGCTGGAGTTGGCAACCGCCGCAGCGCGGGAAATGCGGGCATTGCGGTGGCTGATGATGGGGGCCCGGCGTTACCTCGCCGTCCGCATCGATGACGTCGCCGGGCGCGGCCAAGGCGACGTGACGGCCACTCGCGGTTACGCCATCCCCTCGCGCGGCGACCCTGATGATGGTTTCGGTCATCGCGATCGGCGCGCTTTGCCCAGGGCCAGCGCGAGATCATCCGCCAGAAAGGGTTTGGGAACCAGCCGGGCCGCCGCGCCATGTAGCCACACGCCCGCGCTTGCCGCATCGGCGACGCCCGCCGCCAGCAGCGCGCCGATTGCGCCGGCAAGCACGTCACCCGTCCCCGCCGTCGACAGCCAGGGATCGCCCGGCAGGCTGATCCGCGCGGTGCCGTCGGGATGAGCGACGACGGTGTCTGCGCCCTTGAACACCACCACCGCACCGCATCGGCGTGCCGCCGCGCGCGTCGCTGTCAACTTGCTGCCCTGCCAATCGCCGAACAGCGCCCGAAACTCGCCCGCATGCGGCGTCAAGATCACCGGCGCGGCGCGATCGGCAAAGGCAAAGTGGCGATCGGCCAGCAGGTGCAGGGCATCGCCGTCGATCACCAACGGCAGGGGCGAAGCAAGGGCGATATCGAGCCGCCGCGACGCCTCGCCATCGCGCCCCAGCCCCGGACCGATCACCAACGCCGTTGTCGGCCGATCGCCGAGCAATGCCGACAGATTATCCGACCATGGCTTGCGGACGACCGCATGCGGCAAGAGCATCGCCTCCCCGCCGATCACCAGGCCAGAGCCCGCACCGGCATGCATTGCCGCCACGATCGCCAGCGCCGCCGCGCCCGGCATGGCGCCTGCCACCACGCCCACCAGACCGCGCGAATATTTGTAATCGCCCGCCCCGGGTACCGGCAGATTGGGGGCCGCGATAACCCGATCAGCGGCATCATCCAGCGCGTTGCCCAGGCCAAGGTCGATCAGGCGCACCGACCCACAACGCTGAGCGGCGGGTTGCAGGAGATGCGCGGGCTTCAACGCGCCCAGCGCCAACGTCACGTCAAAGGACGGCACCGGGGCGCCACTTTCGCTACCGTCGTCGCTCGCGACTCCGCTGGGCAGATCGACCGCCACGGACAGCCATGCCGCCGCCGCCAGCTCAGCCAATCGATCCAGCACCATCGGCGCCACCGGCCGCGACAGCCCCGTTCCGAACAGCGCGTCGACCAGAATTGGTGCGGGCGGCGCCGTCATGACGTCATCGACGGGACCGTCCCAGCCTGAGCGAGCGCGCATGGCCGCGTCAGTGGCAGGCGGGCCCAGAGCGGCGACGCGCACCTTGCACCCCATTGCCCGCAATTGCGCAGCGGCGACATAGCCATCGCCACCATTACTACCCGGGCCGCAGAGCAGCAGAATCTCGCGCTCACCCGCAAGCCGGGTCACCCATTGCGCCACGCCCGTCCCGGCGCGCGCCATCAGCGTATCGACTGTTGCCCCCGCCGCCATCGCCCGCGCCTCGGCTTCGCGCATCGCGGCGGCGCAGAGCACCGGCAGCCCGTCGAGCGGCGTCATCGTGCGTCTGCCTGCCCCACCGTTGCCGGCAGTCGATAGCGATCGCCCGCCAGCGCAACTTCGATTTCATGCGCGCCCACCACCCTCACCCGCGCCCGCTCGGCGCCATCGGCGGCAATCACGCCGCGGCCGTCGCGGGTGATTTTCAGGCGCCTGAAGCCGCCATCGGGGTGGCGCAGCGTCAGAATCGCGCCGTCCTGTGTCGGCGTCCGTTCAACCGTGCACACGGCCGCCAGCGCCGCGCCCTGATGCGCGCAGGCAATGCCGCCGCTATCGGGCGCACGGGTCGGCCGGGTAAAGCGCGCGGCATCGGACGCATCGCTGCGGCTGCATGCCGTCACCGCCAGGCACAAGGCCAGGCTAAATATCCGCGTAAACATGCGTTTCGGCCGCCGCGCCCGGATGCGTCACGGCGCCCTGATAGGCTGGCCCGACGGTCTTGGCATAGCGCCACAGCGCGCCCGACTGATAATCATTGGCGCGCGGTTGCCAGCGCGCGCGTCGATCAGCCAGCACCGTTTGCGGCACATCAAGGTCGATCGTGCCGGCCTCGGCGTCGATGCGGATGATGTCGCCATCCTCGATCAGCGCGATGGGGCCGCCATCCGCCGCCTCTGGCCCGACATGGCCGATGCAAAAACCGCGCGTCGCGCCCGAAAACCGGCCATCGGTGATCAGCGCGACCTTCTCGCCCATACCCTGGCCATAAAGCGCGGCGGTGGTTGACAGCATCTCGCGCATGCCCGGCCCGCCCTTGGGGCCTTCATAGCGGATGACGATCACCGAGCCTTCGGCAATATCGCGCCCCTCGACCGCGGCAAAGGCATCTTCCTCACAATCGAAGACCCGCGCCGGGCCTTCAAACTGCAGCCGGTGCATGCCCGCCACCTTCACGATCGCGCCTTCGGGGGCCAGCGAACCCTTCAGCCCGACCACGCCCCCTGTCGGCGACAACGGTGCCTTGACGTCGTAAATCACTTTCTGATCGGGGTTCCAGCTGACCTGATCGATATTCTCGCCCAGTGTCTTGCCAGTGACGGTCAGGCAATTGCCGTCAAGAAAGCCGCCGGCAAGCATCGTCTTCATCAGCATATAGACGCCGCCCGCTTCATACATATCCTTGGCGACATATTTGCCACCGGGTTTTAAATCAGCGATGTAAGGTGTTGATTTAAAGGCTTCTGCGACATCAAACAGGTCAAACTCAATCCCCGCCTCATGCGCCATGGCCGGCAGGTGCAATGCGGCGTTGGTCGATCCGCCGGTTGCCGCCACCACGCGTGCCGCGTTGATGAAGGCCGCGCGCGAGCAGATGTCGCGCGGGCGGATATTGGCGTCAAGCAACGCCATTACCTGTTCGCCCGCCGCCACTGCGATTTCGGCGCGGCTCTGGTACGGCGCGGGCACCATGTTGGAATTGGGCAGCGACAAGCCAATTGCCTCGCCGACGCAGGCCATGGTGTTGGCGGTGAATTGGCCCCCGCACGCGCCATGGCCCGGGCAGGCGACTTTTTCGAGCGCGATCAGCTGGTGGAGCGGGCAATTGCCCGCCGCATGCTGGCCCACCGCCTCAAACACATCGACGACGGTCACGTCCTTGTCGTGGAAGCGCCCCGGCAGGATCGACCCGCCATAAACAAAGATCGACGGGATATTGAGGCGCAGCATCGCCATCATCATGCCCGGCAATGATTTGTCGCAGCCGGCAAAGCCGACCAGCGCATCATAGCAATGGCCGCGCACGCTGAGCTCGATCGAATCGGCAATCACTTCCCGGCTGACCAGCGACGATTTCATCCCCTGATGACCCATCGCAATGCCGTCCGTCACGGTAATCGTGTTGAACCGGCGCGGCATGCCGCCACCCGCAATCACCCCCGCGCGTGCGGCATCGGCCTGGAGGTCGAGCGTGGTGTTG
>JBOFDB010000528.1:0-1421 GCA_051646545.1 Sphingomonas sp. | reverse complement strand
CCTGGATTTCGATCGACCGCTCGGGCGTCAGAACGTGTTTGGAGCCGTCGATGTGGCTGGAGAAGGTCACGGCCTCCTCCTTGACCTTGGAGATGCCGGCCAGGGACATGACCTGGAACCCGCCGCTATCGGTCAGGATCGGCCGGTCCCATTGCATAAAGCCGTGCAGCCCGCCCAGCCGATCGATCCGCTCGGCGGTGGGGCGCAGCATCAGGTGATAGGTGTTGCCAAGGATGATGTCGGCGCCGCTCGCGCGCACATCACCCGGCTTCATTGCCTTGACGGTGGCGGCGGTGCCGACCGGCATGAAGGCGGGGGTGCGGATGACCCCGCGTTCCATCGCAATCGTGCCGGTGCGCGCTTTGCCGTCGGTCGCGTCAATGGTGAAGGCAAAACGCGTCATGCGGCGATGGCGGGGGCGCTTCCCAGCACATGATCAACGACGTCGGCGGGGCGCGCGAAGAACTGTGCCGGTCCGGTCGCGGCCAGCGCGTCGCGATTGGCATAGCCCCACAGCACCGCGCCCGCGCTGATGCAGGCCTTGCGCGCCGACACCATGTCGCGGGTTTCATCGCCGACGCAGAACGCATCGCTGGCGGGCACGCGGGTGCGCTTCAACACCCGGCGGAACAGCCGCGCCTTGCCGAACAGCGACGCGCCGCACTCAAATTGCTCGATGCGCCCGGCGATTTCGGGGCCCAAAATGGTGCGGACATTGTTCTCGGCATTCGACGTGACGAGCGCGAGCCTGACCCCCGCCGCATCGAGCGCGGCGACCATCTCGGTCACGCCATCGAACAGCGCGATGCTCGCCGCCTGTTGGCTGAACAGGGCGTGGACATAGCGGGCAATGGCCGGCAGCTTCCAGCGGGGAATGCCGAGATAGCGGATGACGTATCGGCTCGATTGGCCGCGCAGGCGCTCAATCTCGGCAGGGTCGACCTTGCGGAAATTGAACCGGTCGGCAAGGTGATCGGCGATCGACAGGAACCAGTCGCCGCTATCGGCAAGCGTGCCGTCGAAATCGAAAATGACGAGGCGATAGCGGGGCGTGGGATTGCTCATTGATCGGCTGGCCCGCCACCACGCCGTCCCCGTCCGCGCTGCCGGTCATCGCTGTCGCCCGGCTGGTTGCGCGGCCCGGCGCTGCGCGTGCCGGCCAGCGTCAACAGCTCGGCGCGGCTGAGTACGCCGTCATGATTGCGGTCAAAACGGTCGAAAATCGCCAGGATTTTGCTCTGCAATTCGGCAAGCGTGATGTGGTTGTCGCCATCGGCATCGGTTTCGAACGGGCTCGGCAGCGCGTTGCGATCCCCCAGCCAGCGTTCGGCCCAATCGGCAAATTCGATATAGCCGAGCCAGCCCTTGCGCGTCGTGTCGATCAGGCGAAAGCCATGCTCGACGCCGGCGGCGCATTCGGC
>JBOFDB010000213.1:0-3303 GCA_051646545.1 Sphingomonas sp. | reverse complement strand
GACCGCGACGCTCACCTCCGGCACCGCCTTGTTCACGGTCAAGCATGACCCGGCGCACCCCTTTGAGGTCTGGGCGGGCGAGCATGTGATCCGGGACATCGGCACCGTCTTTCAGGTCAGCGTCACCCATCGCGGTTTCGAGGTGGTGGTGAGCGAGGGCGAAGTCGAGATCGATCCCGCCGGCAATGGCTGGCATGTGACCGCCGGACGCCGCCTGACGATTGATCCCAGCCGCGCCCAGGCCAGCATCGGCCCCGCCACCAAGGGTGAAGTCGGGGCATGGCGGGCGGGTCGGCTCGACCTGACGGGCGTGCCGTTTGAGGCCGCCGTCGCGGCGCTAGCCCATGCCGATGGCGTTGACGCGCGGGTAACGCCGGACTTGTCGAACCGACGCTTCACCGGCAACGTCAAATTGACTGGCGATGCGGCACGCGACATGGCCCGATTCGCTGAACTGACGGGGACCGTCGCGACGCCGGATGGTAAGGGGTGGGTCATCGCGCCTGAGGAGGGCGCTCGCTAACGGCGTTGCCGCTGCAGCCCTGGCTACGGCGCCTGCCCAGGCGCGCGCTGGCCAATCCACCGACATCCATGTGCCCGCCGGACCGCTCGACCGCGCGCTCAACGCCCTGTCGCGCGAGTTGGGCATCGACATCGTCAGCACGGAGCCGGGCCTCAGCCAGCGCCGCGTCCCCGCACTCGACGGGCGGCTGAGCGCGGGCAAGGCGCTGGCGAAGCTGCTGGCCGGGACCGGCTATCGCGCCAAGCGCGCCGGCAGTGGCTATCGCATCGTCGCGGCGCCCCCGCCGCGCTTCAGCTTCACCCCTCGGCCCCCGTCCGACTCCAGCGACAATCCCGACATCGTCGTCACCGCCAGCAAGCAGCGCATCGACCTGAAATCCTATCCCGCCACGGCGCGGATCGTCGATCTGGCGCAGGCGCTGCGCTATCAAGGCGGCCCTGCCGACAGCGATACGCTGGCCCAGGCCGTGCCCGTCATCGAGCAGACCGCGCTGGGGCCGGGACGCAACAAATTATTCGTGCGCGGCATCGCCGACAGCAGCTTTACCGGCGCGACGCAATCGACCGTCAGCCTGTATTTCGGCGACGTGCCGCTCACTTATTCGGGCGCCGACCCCGATCTGAAGCTGGTCGACATCCAGCGGGTCGAGGTGCTGGAAGGGCCGCAGGGCACGCTGTACGGGTCAGGCGCGATCGGCGGCATCATCCGCCTGACGCCCAGGGCGGCCGACCCATCGCATGCCAGCGCGCATCTGGGCATCGGCGGCAGCGCGACGATTGGCGGCGCCCCGGGCTATGATGGCGACGCCACCATCAACCTGCCCGTCGTGCGCGATTTAGTCGGCGTGCGCGTCGTTGCTTATCGCGATCGCGAAGGCGGCTATATCGATGATCGGCTGCGCCGAATCGCCAATGTCAACAACACGACCACCAGCGGCGCCCGGCTTGAGGTGCGCGCGACGCCCGGCGCGGGCTGGGAAGTGACCGGCGGTGGGGTATGGCAGCGCATTGCCACCGATGATCTCGGCTATGATCAGACCAACACGCCGCCGCTCACGCGCCGCTCGCGGCTTGCCCAACCATTTGCCGGGCGCTTTCTGCAGGGCCATGCGACGCTGGTGCGCCGTTGGGCGGACGGGCTGGACCTTACTTCCGCCTTTGGCTGGTCAAATGTCCGCCAATCCGAAAGCTTTGATGCGTCGAGCACATCGGGCGCAGTCACTGCCTATTTGAACGAAATCGACAGCCGCCTGCTAACGCTCGAGACGCGGCTGTCGCATAAAATCGCACATGGCAGCTGGGTGGTGGGCGCGGTGCTACTGCGCAACACCAATGAGCAGAACCGGGCACTCATCTATCCCGCCAGCACCACCGACATTGTCGGCGTCACCAACGTCGCATCGAGCGCGTCGGTGTTCGGCGAATATACCCGCGCCCTGACGGGCAAGCTGTCCGCGACGCTGGGGGTACGCGGCACGATCGGCCGCAACCAGGCGACGCCCAGCGTCCGCCAGCCGAACAGCCCGTTTTTCGGTGGCCAGACAACCCGGCGCCTCGATCCCACCCTGGCGATCAGTTACCGGCTCGACGGCGAGACATTGGTTTATGGCCGCGCCCAGACGGGCTATCGCACCGGCGGTCTCGCGGTGGCGCGCGGCGTTGGCCGCATTGCCGAGTTCCAGCCCGACTCGATCGTGATGGGCGAGCTTGGCATCCGTCACCACCATAGCGGCGCGCACCCGTTCAACATTGGCGGTGCCGTCGCCTATTCGCGTTGGGACAATATTCAGGCCGATCTGTTCAGCTTACGCGGCCAGCCCTTCACCACCACTTTGGGCGATGCGACGATCCTGAGCGTGGAAGCCAATGCCAGTTGGGAACCGATTGCCGGACTGCGCGGCGAGGCATCGGTGCTGATCACCGACAATGAGGTGAACGGCCCCATCGCCAACACCTCAGTCCGCCACAATCGACGGCTGGCGCAGGTGCCGCCGGTATCGGGCGACGCCGCGCTCAGCTATCGCTGGCAGACGGGCGGCGGGGATGCAATGGAAGTGGCGGCGACCGCCCATTATGTCGGCCGCGCCGTGCTGGGGACGGGCGACACGCTCGACATCTCGCAGCAGCCCTATGTGCTGGTCGGCGCCAGAGTGAGGCGCGCTTTTGGCCCTGCCGCGATCACGCTGAGCGGCGACAATCTGCTCAACAGCCATGCCAACCGCTTTGCGCTCGGCAATCCGTTGATGATCGCCGCGCGCAACCAGTTCACCCCGCTGCGCCCCTTGACGATAAGGCTTGGGGCGGAAATCAATTTCTAGAGCTTAGCGCCACCACCTCGCCCAGATCGCCGTCGGCAATAACAGCCCGCGCGCTTCTTCGCGCACCACCAGTTCGCCCGCCTCCACGGTCCCGCCCAGATCCGCCAGCGCCTGGCGCAGCAATTCCTCGATCGCCAGCGCCGACATCCGCACGGCATAGACCGTCAAGAACAGGAAGCGCGACTGGCCATCGAGCAGGCGGCGGCAATCGGCGATCAAGCCGGGAAGATGCTCCTCCAGCTTCCACACCTCGCCTTCAGGGCCACGGCCATATTTGGGTGGATCGAGCAAAATGCCGTCATAACGCCGCCCGCGCCGCACCTCGCGCGCGACGAATTTGGCACAGTCATCAACTATCCAGCGCACCGGAGCCTCGCTGAGCCCCGACAGCGCGGCATTGGCGCGTGCCGCCTCGACCGATTTCTTGGACGCATCGACATGCACCACGCGCGCGCCCCTTGTC
>JBOFDB010000091.1:0-2438 GCA_051646545.1 Sphingomonas sp. | reverse complement strand
CCTGACGACGCAACGGCCCCGCAACTAATCCTCCCGCTCGCGCATTATGCTCAATGGAGCGGCGGCGAGAAGGAGAGAGACATGCGGATGCTTACCCTGGGGCTGCTTGCGGCGGCGAGCATTGTCGGCGGCTGCGCAGGCGATGATGATGGCGGTCGCCCGGCCTATGCCAGCGACTGGCACCATTATCGCGATTATGATTACGACCGTCCCGACCCGCGCGACAATGGCTATTATGCCGATCGTTATTATCGCGACGACACCCGCTATCATGAGCGGCGCCTGTCGGCCGATGACCGCATTTATCGCGGGCGCGACGGTCGCTATTATTGCCGCCGGTCCGACGGGACGACGGGCTTGATCGTCGGTGGTGTCGCAGGTGGCGTGCTCGGCAATGTGATCGCGCCGGGCGGCTCCAAGACCCTGGGCACGTTGCTTGGGGCGGCGGGCGGCGCGGCGATCGGCAATGCGGTCGACCGCGATAATGTGACCTGCCGCTAACCCCCGTTCGGGCAAGTTCGCTTATTTGAGCGGCTTGCCCGAATCCTTCCATTTGTCGAGGATCTGGCTGTCGGGATCGTCGGCGCTGGTGGCGTAGCGCGGCTGCACGCTGCCCGATCCGGTGTAAGCGGGCTGGACGGCGGCGGGCGCGGGGCGCGGCGGCGTGGCGGGCTTGGCTGCCAGCGACAGTGCCGCGATGGTGACCGGTGTTGCCGCAACGGGCGTGGTCGGCGCTTGGCGTGGATGCGGTCCGGGCACCGGCTCGCCGCCCCGGTACAGCTGCGTAAAGGCAGCGGGCGCTCCCCACCAGCCTTGCCAGCGGTGAAAGAAATGGGCGCCGATCGCCGCCGTCATCACCAGCTGGCGGTTCCACGCCGGGGTGACCGCGAACGTGTGGTAATGGGTGGCGAGGCCCACGGGCGCAAACACCTGCCCGGCCAGTGCCTGCGCTGCCACCGCCATCGCCTGGCGCCACAAGGCCGGCTCGGGCCGACGCGCCATCGACCCGTCGCAAGCGAAGGAGAATTGGCAACCGGCATGCTCGCTGCCCTGATAGACGACGCCGCAGACCGTGGCGGGGAAAGCGGGATGGCGGACGCGGTTGAGGATGGTTTGGGCAACCGCGCGCTGCCCCGCATCGGGTTCACGCGCCGCTTCGTAATAGATCGCGGCGGTCAGGCAATCGAGCGCGCGGCCGCGATCAACCGCGCTGGCGCGCGCCATGCTGAATGGCTGGGCGGGGTGGATGGTGGCATTGCCATTGGCATCGCTCGCGTTGGCAGGCACCGCCATCTCGGGCAGCGCGGCGGTGCCCGTTGTGCCACTGGACGGCGCGGCGCCATCATCGACGGCGTAGAAATAAGCGGCGCCGGGGAAATGATCCTCCGCCTCATAGCCTGTCGGTCGCGGGGTGTTGCTGGCCGCAGCAGGCGGGTGGGCAATGATCGCCTTGATCGCTGCTTGCGCCGAATAGCCCAGCCCCAGCACGGCAACAAACGCTGCCATCCCCGCCCCGCGCGAGCGCGGGTCGAGCAGCGCGCCGATTGGCGGCAGCGAAAGGGGCGGGCGCAGCCAGGCCATCGCAATCCATCATGCGCCCCGGGCCCCATGCCCATGGCGCAGCGGCGCCATAGCAGCCCAAAGGTTATTTTTTTCGCTCGCCAATTTGGCGCTGTGCCGGTGTGAAACGATTGTTGGTTAACGTAATTCTTTGGGCTGTCGCTGCTGGCCAGCCCGTTATTTGAGGGCTGGCGTATCGAGGTTGAGCGCGCTTGCGGGGATCACTTCCGCCCCGGGATAGGCCTTGCGCAGGTCATCGATGAACAGCTTGGCATCGCCGACCACGATGATGCTGGCCTTGGCGGGATCGAGCAACGTCGCCGCAGCGGCGCGAACCTGCTCGGGCGTCACCGCCGAGACATTGCCGATATAGCGGCCAAGCTCGTCTAGCGGCACGCCGCTGGTGACATAGCCGCCAACGATGCCGGCAATGCCGCTCACCGTTTCGGCGCGTCGGCCAAAATTGCCGATCAGCACGGCCTTGCGGCTGTCCAGCTCGGGGGTGGCAACAGAATCGGCGCCCAATTTGCGCATCTCGCCGAGAATGAGGCTGACGACTTGGGTGGCGGAAGGATTTTTGGTCTGCGCTGCGGCCCCGAGCAGGCCGCCGTCGCGCCGCGCGTCGAGCTGGCTGCCCGCGCCATAGGACAGGCCGCGCTTCACCCGGATTTCCAGGTTGAGCCGCGACGAATAGCCGCCGCCGAGCACGGCGTTGCTGACCGCGCCCGGATAGAAGCCTGCATCGCGGCGCGCGATTGCGGGTCGCGCCACGACGACGCCCGCCTGTCCGGCGCCGGGCATATCGACGACGATGATGCGGGGCGCGGGGAACGCGGCGGTGGCGGCGGGGCGCGCCGTGACGGCGGCGCTCTGCCAGC
>JBOFDB010000185.1:0-3090 GCA_051646545.1 Sphingomonas sp. | reverse complement strand
ACCGGGCCCATCGAGTCGGTCTCCGCCATGAACTTCTGGTTTTCCGGCGACAGCATGAGATTGGCGAGCTTCTGCGCCTCTTCCTGGTTCGGGGCGTTCTCAGGGATGGCCAGGTAGTGCGACGTCGCGACCGCGCCTTCGCTCGGCTCGGCCCAGCGGACGGGCAGGCCGTTGGCGGCCGATTGGATCGCCGAGAAATGCGGCACGAAAGCGAGCCAGATTTCCTTCTGCTGGAACATCTGGATGACCTGGCCGAGCGGCCCCATGAATGTCCTCACATTGGGCTTCAGCTCCTTCATCTTGGCAAAGCCGATGTCGAAGGATGTCGCGGGATCGCCGCCGAGCAGGCTGGTGGTGCGCGCCAGCGTCGCGAAGGCGTAGGTATTGGTGAATTGCGGGATGGAGATGCGGTTGCGATAGCCCGGCGCCCAGAGGTCGAAAAACGACGTGGGCGCCGGCAGGCCTGCCGCCTTCACCGCATCGGCGTCATAGACCAGCACCGTCAGATTGCTGAACAGCGATGAGCCGCGCCCGGCCGGGTCCTTATAGGCCATCGGGATATCGGCGAGGTTCGCGACGATGTTCTGGTCGAATTTGGCCCAGAGACCGAGATCCCGGCCCTGCAGCCAGGGGCCCTGGTCTAGCGTCAGGAGACTGATCTGCGGATTGGCGCGCTGCGCGATGCTGCGCGCCAAAGCCTCCGAGCTCAGCAGGGCCGAGGCGGCGACGTCGACATTATGGAGTTCCTTCATCTTCGGCACGATGAAGCGATCGAAAGACCGCTTGTAGACGGCCGAAACCACCACCGAGAGGCGCTTGGCCTGCGCCCGGGCGGGGCTCGTCGCGAGATAGGGCGCGGCGCAAGCGCCGACCATCCACCGGCCGAAGCGCCGGCGGCTCACCATTCCAGTCCTATTCATGGGTGTCGTCCTTCCGGTCGCCGGTGATCGGCCTGCCGAGCCAGGGGCGCTTGGCGTGCCGGTCTTTGAATTCATCTGTCGGGAATGGCGCGGCAGGTGCTGGCGATCATGGGATCTGCACCTGACGCGGGGTCGTGTTGGCGCGCGGCACGAGGCGCACGGAATATTGGTAGCGCTGCGGGTGGTAGTAGCACTCGGTCGCATCCAGGACGGTGCCGTCGGTCGCGAAATAGACGCGCTCCATGCGCATCACGGGATGGCCGGCGGCGAGCCCCAGTTCGCGCGCGACATGGTCGGGAGCGGCCGCCGCGCCCATGGTCTGCTCGGCATAGGCGAAGGCCTTGCCGCTGCGCATCTCGACCAGGCGTGCCGACGGCGTCCGCCCGGAAAAGTCTTCCTTGCCGATGAAGCGGGCGTTCTCGTCGGGGAAATAGGCGGAGATATAGGACAGCGGTCCCTTGCCGGCGTGATTGACGCTGACATAGCACTGGCAATCCTGGCCCGCGGCCAAGCCCATGGTGCGGGCAAGGCTTGCCGGCGGGGCGCGCCAGACCGCCTCGATCAGCTTGAGATCGAGATGCGGGTGAATGTCGTCGATATAGCCGATCAGGCTCGCCGTTTTCACCGCCTCGTCGGGGCCGATGACGAAGGTGCCGACGCCTTGCTGGCGCCGCACCAGATTGTTGCTCACCAGATTGTCGATGGCGTGCCGGATGGTGATCCGGCTGACCCCGTATTGCTGGCACAGCCTGATATCCGAGGGCAGCAGCGATCCCGGCGCGAAGGCGCCGTCATAGATCTGCCGCGTCAGGTGCTCCTCGACCTGTCGATACAGCGGCGCCGAAACCAGTTGCAGCGTGGTGTCGTTCATCACATGTCCTATCTAATCTCATCATATGACAAGATCTATATTCTCATAGCAAGAGATTTATGCAGCACGCCTGATTTTCATATCTAATTGATTTTAATCGTAAAAGTTCAAACTGGCGCCAAGTTTTGCACATTTGAACATCGAGGCGATGCAAAAAATTAGAGCATATTATGTTGTCATAACATGTTATTGGAGCCACAGTTTGGATGGACACGCGGATCGTCGCGGCGTCCGCGACAACAGGGAATGTGGACGGGCATCGTGATGGTTACACGCCATGTTGAAATCGCCGGCGCCGGCATTACCGGGCTGACCCTCGCGGCGGCTCTGGCCCAGGCCGGCTGGACAGTTCGCGTGCATGAAGCCGCCGGCGAGCTGCGCTCCACCGGCGGCGGTCTCTATCTGCGCGAAGATGGCGCGGAAGCGGCGCGCCGGCTCGGCATCTGGGACGACATCGCCAAGGGCGCCTTCGCGCCGGCGGGGCTGGAACTGCGTGTCGACGGCCGGCCATTATCCGTCGAGCCGGAGGACCCCCATGTCCGGACCATGTTGCGCAATCACCTGCATGGCACCCTGGCCGCGGCCGCCCGCCGTGCCGGCGCGGAGATCCTGTTCGGCTCCAAGGTGGTCGCGGCCAGCGAGGACGGTTCCCTGCAACTGGCCGAAGGCGGCCGCTGCAGGGCCGACCTGGTGGTGGCGGCCGACGGTGTCGGGTCTGCGATCCCGGCATCGCTCGGCATCCCCGCGCGGCGCCTTCGTTACGACGACGGCCTGATCCGGGTGCTGCTCGACCGCCGCGTCCTGGCCGGCGACCAATGGGACCGGACGATCGACTTCTGGCACTATGGCGAAACCGCCCTGCGCATCCTCTATTCGCCCTGCAGTCCGGAGCATTGCTATCTCTGCCTGATGTCGGCGGTTGGCGACGACCAGGCGTCGGCCTTGCCGATCGCCACCGACTATTGGGCACGGGCCTTCCCCGAACTGCAGCCGCTGCTGGCTCAACCCGGCACCAGCGCCCGCTACGACCGCTACGGCATGATCCGGTTGGACCAATGGTCCAAAGGCCGCGCCGCTGTCATCGGCGACGCCGCCCATGGCATGCCCTCGAGCCTTGGCCGGGGCGCCAGTGTCGGCATGTTGAGCGCGGTCGAACTCGCCGCAAGGCTCAGCGACAGCCCTTCGATCGAAGCAGCGCTCGACGCCTGGGAGGCTGGGCAGCGTCCGCTGGTCGAACTGGTCCAGGCTGAAGCGGAACGGGTCGCGGGATCCCGCTCGTTGTCCGAGCGCAACCGCATC
>JBOFDB010000301.1:0-4828 GCA_051646545.1 Sphingomonas sp. | reverse complement strand
AAGGAAAAGGTCGCGGCGGTCCCGGCGAGCTTATCAGAATGGCCGGCAATGAACGCCGGATCGATCGCGAGCTTCAGCATGTCACGGCGGCTGCGATATCGCATCAGGCCAAAAACCGTCCACCCGGGATCGGCGGGCGTATTCCAGGCGTCGATATAGCCGCCGATCTTGCGCCCGACGATCGCCGGATGGCCGCCCCGCCTTAACAGCACCGGCATGAAGCGCCGGGCATAGCGCTGAAGCAGCTCGAAGCCCGGCCTGTCGGGCCCCCCGGCAGGATCGGCGACCGGCGCCATTTCCGCCTTGACCAGATTGAGCATGATGAATTCGCCGCCATCATCCGCTTCCAAAAAGGCGCGCAGTGTCGCGGCGCTATTGCCGGTGCTTTCCATCCGGTCGTCCATTGCCGCCAGATATCGGTCGATTTCGGCTGGCGTCAGGGGTCCGCGCCAATTGTCGTACCAGGCGCGAAACAGCAGGTAGAGCGCCAGCGCCGTGCCCCAGATCGCCCATCCCGTCATCACGTTCTCCCCGGACCCAGCGCTCAACTATTTGCACTGATAGTGCCATAATCGGCGCCTGCGCAACACCCTGGCTGGGAAGGCGCGGAGGGTTAGGAAGAGGACGCTTCATCCACGAATATGCGAGCGACTTTGGTCATCGAGCACCAATAGAAATCGCGCTGCCAGCCGATGCTTGGAAAGACGACTCCCTGATTGAGGCCGCCAATTCGGACCCGCCCGCGTTCGGCGCCGCTTTCGATATCGAGTACGACGACTTCCTCGCCCCGCGCGCGATAATCGTTGGTGATGAGGTCGCCCGATGCCGTGTCGAGCAGCATGTGGCTGGCGCAACCTATCTCCGTCCGGTACCACAGCGGCACGAGCGAGTGGTTAGCGGCATCGAACCGCCATGCCCGCAAATGGCGATTGGCCGAATCGAACGCGACGACAATGCGACGCATTGTATCATAAAGCGGCGGGTTGGTGATGCTGCCGCCCGGTGCCCCGCTGATTTCGACGGCATCGTGATCGGCGGTATTGTCGAGCGAGACGCGGATCAACCGGTTGGCAGTTCGCGCGACCCCGCGCCCGATCATGGTGGTGACGTAGCGGTGATGGCCATTGTCCATAAACCAGGCCTGCCCATCCGCCAGCACCACGTCCCAGCCATGGGTCTGGCGCGTGCCCGCGATATAATCGAACCGCCATCGGTCGTCGCGCTCCAGGCCATCTCCCGTCCAGTGGTAACGCTGGATCGATCGCACGCCGACGACATAGACGCTGTTGCCCAACGCGCTCAGCCGCGCGATCGAGGGTTCCGGGCATTCGATATCAGCGGTGGCGGGGTGCAGCGTTTCGGGGTCGATGATGGTCAGTCGCGCCGGTCTCTCTCGCGACAGGTTCTTGGTTACGATCAGCCCGTTTTCGAGGATGACGAACGAATTATATGGCTCGGCCACGGGGAGTTTGAGCGACGCCTTCACCGCGCAATCGCGGTCAAGCCGGTGAGCATAGCGGCCATAGACGACATAAAGGTCGCCATTGCGGTGAACGGCCATGCCGCCCGGCCACATCGGACCGCCGGGCAGGCGGGGCGATTGCGCAAGCGGGTCGAGGGTGGCGGCGTCGATCCGCTCGACGCGTGCGGTGGTTGGCAGGCCGAAGCGTGACCGCAGCGCCGAATGGCTTAACAAAAAAACGTCCCCTGGCGCGCCAAGGACCGTCATGGTCGACATCAGGGTCGAGCGCGTGGTGCACCGCAGCCTGCCGCCTGGTGAAAGCCCCAGCCCGCGCCATTCTCCGCTCGTCTGCGGGCGGTGCGGCCCGCCATCCTCGCACGGCCAGGGGGTATCGGCGTAACCGCTCGTCATATCAGGGTTTCCGCTGTGCCGCTTGTGTTGGCATGGTAAGTGTCATAACGTGATGGAGTCGTCAGCGCCAGCCCGGTTGCCGCTGCGCCGACAGGGGGGCATGCCATGGCAATGATCATCCGGTTGCCGATCGGGCTGCTCGGTCTGTTCAACCTCGTGCTGGGTCTGGTATTTCTGCTGATACCGGGCCGCATTGCACCGGCATTTTTCGTGGCACCGCAGGGGGTGCAGGGCTTGGCAACGCTGCGCGCGGATTTGGGTGGTTTCTTCGTTGCGGGTGCCGGCTTTGCGCTGATGGCTGCATGGCGGGGGCAGCGCGCGATGCTCTATCCGCCACTCGCGCTGCTTGGCCTGGCGCTGACCGGTCGTTGTGTCAGCATCGCGCTTGACGGCCATGTCCTTGGCACGCCCGCGCCGATGGCAGTCGAAGCGGTGATGATTGCGGTCCTGCTGCTTGGGTTACGGAAGTAACGCCCGTCGGCGCTGATTGAGCGGTTGCAGCATCGGCTTTGCGCGGGCCACGCCTTCAAGCTTCGTGCCTTTATTGGCGTCGCGCGCGATCAGCCGCCGCAGCGCCAGGATGAAGCGAATCTAACCTGGCTTTAGGAGATTTCGGCTGCGGCAGACGGAACCCCTGTCACCGGTGAACCGTTGTGCCGACATGTCCCCGATCCGATGGGCCGAGTGCGTTGTTTACCCAGTTTAATGCGGCGCGATCGGGCTTCGGCAATATCAGGCGCAGATGCAGGTGGTGAGTCGGTTCCAAAGCCATTCAACAAATCGCTCGTCGAAAATTATCGTTCGATGGAGTGCCTTCATGTCATTGCGGAGGCGCGGTTTGCCGTTTGTCGAATAGAATTTAATTACTTTTGTCTGTATCATTAATAAAATAGAAGTTGTACGGACTGGTATTGTAAATACTCATTTTATAAAACAATCTGTTCGGGTAGTGAGATCAAATCTACTTCCGGATAGTGGCAAGCGCATAAAAAATCCAAGAAACTTCAACATGGCAGGATTGGGGAGACGGATCGTGTCCGAACACCGTGTCGGCGGCTTGTCCTTCATCAGTATCGCATGCCTGAGCGATCCGTCTGCCTTGAACGATTGGCAAGCGGCTGATGTTGTCGCGCTCCATCAGGTCCGTGATTTCGTCTTTCACTTTCTGGCGCGCGCGCACGCCAATCTGGGGCGGAGCGGGCCGGTCTGCCCGTTCATCCGGGGTTCGGCGCGGTTGAACGCCATTCGCCTCGCTGTCTCCCATGTCGAGCCTGGCGACGCCGACCAATTGGCGAGCGACATTTGCGCGGCGGAAATCGTGTTCAGTCAGCAGGCAAAGGACATGGCATCGGCGGACGACCGCATGTTCGCCGCCGCCATTCTGGTGCTGCCCCGGCTGGCGAGCAAGGCGGGGGCGGTGCTGCTCAATCAGCTGCAACGCGAAGCCAAGCTGCGCTTCGTCCAGCAGGGGCGGATGATCGGGCAATTCTATCCCGGTTGCGCCGAACCGGGGCTCCACAGCCCCAGCTTTCGCCCGCTCGACGCGCCGGTGCCCTTTATCGCCATTCGGCACATGGCCATCCAGGACGCGCCGTTCATGCTGGGCGATCATCGGTACCGCCAAAGTTACCTCGAACATTTCGGCGAAGAGGGCGCGCGACGGCTGATGGCAGCGCAGCCAGCAGCGGCGCCGCAAGCCGCGATCGGGCTTTAGCCTTGGCGACGGCGATGATCGCAGACGCGCCCGCAGGGTTTGAACGCCTCGACGCAATGGTTGCGGCGCAATGGGCGCTGACGCCCGATCTGCCGGCGATCCATCACCGCGGGCGCACGTTGCTCTACCGCGATTTGGCCGCAAGCGTCGATCGCAAGGCCGCACTGCTCATCGCGCATGGGGTAAGCCACGGCGGTCTGGTCGGCGTGCATATGGGGCGCACGCCCGATCTGGTCGCGGTTATTCTGGCCATCCTGCGCATCGGTGCGGCATATGTGCCGCTTGACCCCGGTCAGCCCGCCGAACGTGCCGCGCTCATCCTGAAAAATGCGACACTCGGCGCGATTGTCACCGACCGGCCATTGGGCGCGGGCTTGGACGGCGCGGCGGTTACGATCGATAGTCGCGCTGAACCGTCCGCCGAGGGCGCGCCGGCGGGGGTGCCGATAGCGGCGTTCAGCCCGGACGATCTTGCCTGCGTCATCTACACCTCGGGCAGCACGGGCGAACCCAAGGGCGTCGCCCTGGCGCACACCGCGTCGCGCTATATCCGCTGGGCGCAGGCTTTCTTTGCCGATGGCCAATTGGCGCGCGTCGCCGCCACCACCTCGATCAGTTTCGACCCGTCGATCTTTGAGCTGTTCGCGCCCTTGTCAGCAGGCGGGGCGATCGTGCTCAAGGACAATATCCTCGATCCCTTTGTCGAGGGCGAAGACCCGACGCTGATGCAGGGCGTGCCCTCTGCCTTTGCCGAACTGGTGCGGGGCGATTTGCTGCCGCGTTCGCTGCGCGTGCTCAACATTGGCGGCGAGCCGCTGAGCGCGGCATTGTGCGGGGCGATTCACGCGCGGCTGCCGGGCTGTCGGCTGTTCAATCATTATGGGCCGACCGAAGCGTCGATCTGTACCAGTGTTTACGAGGTGAAGCCGGGAAGCGAGCGCGAGCCGACGCTGGGCGAGCCGATTTGCGGTGCGCGCATCCTGATCCTCGACGACGAAGGCAATGCCGCGCCGCCCGGGACCGCCGGCGAAATGGTGATCATGGGCGATATGCTGGCGCGGGGTTATCATGGTCGGCCCGACCTGACCGCCGCGCGCTTCGCTGTCACCGCAACGGGCGAGCGGCTCTATCGCACCGGCGACCGGGGCCTGGTGAATGGCCGCGGCGAGATCGAGTTTCTCGGGCGGCTTGGCGATCAGGTGAAGGTCAACGGTGTTCGCATCGAACTGGCCGAAGTGGAG
>JBOFDB010000272.1:0-2158 GCA_051646545.1 Sphingomonas sp. | reverse complement strand
GCCGGGGCGAACCACGCCGGCGCGCGCTCCGGTAAAGGCACCGGGGCGGATGCCGGCGCCGGCGAAGCCCCGGCGCTGCATCTCGACCGGCGCCTGACCTGTCGTGGTCCCGGTCGCCGACCTGTCGCGCTGCTGTTCGGCGGCGCGCACTTCCGTCGCCGGCATTGCCAGGACGAAGCCCAGGGCCAGCGCGCCCAGGGCTACGCCGGCAACCGGGCGGATCGTCATCATGTTAGGCATGATAGGGTCTCCTAAAGCATCAGGGGTGTCGCCCCCACGGGATGCGCCGAACTCAACCGCGCGGTCCTCGGGGATATAACGCGAGGCAATTCAGGTATTTCCTTGACCAACGCTTCCACCACGTGATCGGTTCCTGAGCAACAACGTCGCCCGCCGGAGCGGCGGTGGAAACGGGGGAGAAATACGCATGGGGTTGATGAACCCGAACGGATTGTCGCTGGTCTGGCCGCTGCTGGCGCAGGTCGGTCTCACCCTGATCGTTCTTTTCGTGATGGGCTTCTTCCGCCGGCGCGCGCTGATGCGCAAGGAGGTGCGGCTCGGCGAGATCGCGCTCTCGGGCGACGCCTTTCCGATGAAGGCCAGGCAGGCGGCCAATAATTTCACCAACCAGTTCGAAACGCCGGTTCTGTTCTACGTCCTGGTGATCATGGCGATCCATGTCGGCGCCACCGGCCCGCTCATGGCCGGCCTTGCCTGGGCCTATGTGGCGAGCCGGCTCGCCCATGCCTGCATCCATATCGGCTCGAACGACCTGCGCTATCGGGCGCCGATCTTCACGCTCGGCGTCTTGGTGCTGATCCTGATGCTGGCCGGCGTGCTGATCGCGGCCTTGTGATCGCCTGAACGCCAAAGCCCCGGTCTTGCGACCGGGGCCAGGGCAGGACAGGAGCAGTCCCGTGTCGTCGGGTCAGTAGGCGCAGATATTGACGGTGCGCCGGACCAGGCCATAGGGCGTGTCGACCCAGCGGTAGCGGTAGCAGTCGGAAGCGATGACGGTGGCGCCGACCCCGACCACGCCGAGGCCGATCCAGCGGCCGCCGCGCCAGTGGCCGTGACGGTGGCCGGCGAAGTGGCGTCCGCCGAAATGCATGCCGCCGTGGCGCAGGCCGCCGCCATGGAAACCGCCATGGCGCATGCCGCCGCCGTGGAAGCCGCCGCCGCGGCCGCCGAAACCGCGGGCTTCGGCATCGTTCATGGCAAACAGGCCGAGACCGGCAACGGCGGTGGCGGCGAGAGCGAGGGTCTTGAGCGAGGTCATCTTAATCGATCCTTGGGTTCAGTGGGCTCTGGGATTATCGCCCCATGCCCATGGGTCACCTCGATCGGTAGAAAGGTTCGATCGGCGGCGAAAAAAGTTTTGGCCGACGTTCGATCCGCACCACGCGCGCCGGGCGCCAAGCCGTTGACCGCCGAGCCGCTCACCACCAAGCCGTCCCGCCGTCGCCGCGCCGCCGCCCGGACAAAGAAAAAGCCCCGGTCTTGCGACCGGGGCCAAGGTGGAAGCGGGAGGAATGCGAAGAAGAAGCAGGGTTCAGTCGGCGCAGATGTTGACGGTGCGCCGGACCAGGCCATAGGGCGTGTCGACCCAGCGGTAGCGGTAGCAATCGGAAGCAATCACGGTGGCGCCGACACCGACCACGCCGAGGCCGATCCAGCGGCCGCCGCGCCAGTGGCCGTGGCGATGGCCGGCGAAGTGGCGCCCGCCGAAATGCATGCCGCCGTGGCGCAAGCCGCCGCCATGGAAACCGCCGGCGCGGATGCCGCCGCCGCCGCGGCCGCCGAAGCCACGCGCTTCGGCATCGTTCATGGCGAAAAGGCCGAGGCCGGCAATGGCGGTGGCGGCCAGGGCGAGGGTCTTGAGAGAGGTCATGAGCGTGATCCTTTCGCGAGCGAGGGCGCCCTTGCGGCCTCGTGACCATGGGTGGTCGAGGGCCGGGCGAAGGTTCATAGGAAGCGCGAAAAATTTTGCGGCGAGGCCGGACGCGGCAGCCGAGATCATACCGGCCGTAGCACTGGAGGGTCTTGCAGGGAACGGTCAACCATTCCTCCGGCAGATCGTGACAATTTGTCGAATTTTCGCGGTATCTGGCGGGTTTTCTCCGATCGAATTAGCCCCGCGTTCACGCTTGCCGCCCAG
>JBOFDB010000388.1:0-1519 GCA_051646545.1 Sphingomonas sp. | reverse complement strand
GAAAAGCGACAGCTCGGGTGAATATTGGTCCGGGACCGTCGACGAACCCAGCGCCTCGGCAGCGGGCAAGCCATGGTCTTCGACGGTGCAGGTGTCGGCCTTCTCCGCCGAGAAGGCGATGCCCGGCAGGCCCGGGCCGGCGAGCCCCGCCGCCAGCACCTTGCGCAGCTTGTCCTTGGCGGTGACCGCGGCGACCTTGACGCCGGCGGCGGCGAGACGCGCCAGGATCGTCTCGGCCCGCAGGGGGCCGGCATCGGTCATCATGACCTCCCGGCCGGTCTCGCGATCATACCAGTAATTGCCGGAGACGCCGTGGACCCGCGGCGGCGCGCCGCAGACGATCGAGACATTGTTGGGATTGGTGAAGCTCGGCATGGCCGACAAGGCGCTGGCGTAGAAGCCGTTGGCCAGCATGCCCGACAGGGCCGGGGTCAAGCCGCGGATCGCGGCATCGGCGAGATAGGCGGGGTCGCAGCCGTCATAGCAGATCACCACGACCGGCCGGCGCGGCGCCCGGTAGCAACGGCCATTGACCTCGACGCTCGCCTTGTCCGGGGCCATGCTCATGGGGCCCATGCTCCTTCGCCGGCTGCCGATGTCACACGGGCGACATGTACGGCAACTAAGATGCTTGATTTTGTTTGTGTAAAATCGATTGATTACTATAATATTCGATCTTGTTATTGACGAAAAGCGACATTAAATCTGTCGTATGTGAGTTTTTGGCAAGATGAGCAATGCAACACCTCCCGTCGTTCCGGGCGCTGCGGGCGCTCGAAGCCGTGGTGCGCAATGGCAATGTGATGCGGGCGGCCGAGGAAATCGGCGTCACGCCGGGCGCGATCAGCAAGCATCTGGGCCAATTGGCCGAAGACCTCGGCGTGCCGCTGTTCGAGCCGGGCCACCGCCTGCGCCCGACTGCCGGCGCGCAGGACCTGGCCAGGGCGGTCGGCCTGGCCATCAGTCACTTGCGGCGCGCCTGCGACGAGGCCTCGGATCCGAAGTCGACGGGCATCCTGACGGTCGTCGCCCATGCCACCTTGTCGATGCACTGGCTGGTGCCGCGGCTGGTGGCGGCGCAGGAGGCGGTCGGCGGCCGGCCGATCCGGGTTCATCCGGTGCACAGCACCGACGACTGGCGGCAGGCGCCCTTCGATATCGCCATTCTCCGCCACGACCGCATTCCGCAGGGCTGGGAAAGGCGGGCGCTCGGCCGCGAGCGCCTGACGCTGTTCGCCGCGCCCGAGCGCGCCGCGCGGCTCGCCGCCGCGGGCCTGGACGCCTTGGCCGGCGAGACCTTCCTGGTCTCCGACACGCGCCATGGCGAACTGCAGGCCTGGTTTGCCGCGGCAGGCCGTGACTTTGCCGTCGAGCCGAGGGTCTTCGCCCATTTCTATCTCGCGCTGGAAGCGGCGGTCGCGGGCCAGGGGCTGATTGTCGGGCCGACCTGGCTCGACGACGCAGGCTTTCGGCAGGGACGGCTGGCGCGGCCGTTTCCAGCTGTTGCCGCCGATGGAAC
>JBOFDB010000572.1:0-1092 GCA_051646545.1 Sphingomonas sp. | reverse complement strand
CCATCCGCCACGTCCGGCCTCAAAAACCCCGCCGAAACAGGGATATTCGCGGGAACCGCGGCCGCTTGCGACGTTGACGAGACCGGGACGCTCCCTTATAAGCCGCGCCAACTGTCCGCGATGACCCGGTGCTGCACCGGGAGCGGCTCTCTGGGGGCCGGTAAAGGCCCGTTTGGGGCCGCATCTTCCGGACTTTACCATCAATTCTACAGGCAAATTGCCCGGTCAGCGGAGAAAAACCCGTGAAGCGGACTTATCAACCCAGCAAACTGGTGCGCAAGCGCCGTCACGGTTTCCGTGCCCGTCTGGCCACCGCCGGCGGCCGCAAGGTCCTCGCCGCCCGCCGCGCCCGCGGCCGCAAGCGTCTGAGCGCCTGAGCCAGACCCCCTTTTGGGATTTCATCATGGATCGGCTGAGGCAGCGGGCGGATTTCCTCGCCGTTGCCAATGGCGCGCGGGTGACTAGTCCCGCGTTCGTCCTGCAGATCCGATCCCGCGACGATTCGGGCCCGGTCCGGATCGGCTTCACCGTTACCAAAAAGAACGGCAACGCCCCGGAGCGCAATCGCATCCGGCGCCGGCTTCGCGCCCTGGTGAAGCTGGTCGATCCGGCGTCGATGCAGCCCCATCATGATTACGTGCTGGTCGGCCGCCGCGATGCGCTGTCGCGTCCCTTCACGACCATGCTCGACGATCTGCGCATGGCGTTCACGAAGCCCGTGCGGCATACGCCGAAGGCGCGGGGCGCGACATCAGGTCGAGGACCCGCCGAGACCTCGCGCCAGCGCGCGGCCGCGCCCGCGCCAGCCGCCGCAACCCGGATTGATGACGAGACACAGAGATGACCGATAACCGCAATACGATCCTCGCCGTCATTCTGTCGGGCCTCGTCCTGATCGCCTGGCAATATTTCTACAACGTGCCGCAGATGGAGCGGCAGCGCGCCCAGCAGCAGGCCCAGGCCGAATTGCAGAAGGGCACGACGCCGCAGCCGACCGCGTCCGCGACGCCCGGCGCCGCGCCGCAGGCCGGCGGCGCCGCGCAGCCCTCGGCGGCGCCGGCGAGCAACCAGACCCAGACCGTCGTGCCGCGC
>JBOFDB010000105.1:0-6295 GCA_051646545.1 Sphingomonas sp. | reverse complement strand
CGTCGGAAGCGCTTGTCGTCTTGGTCGAAAGCTGGTCCTGAATGGCTTTCAGCGTGGTGTTGATCTCGCTGATGCCCGACACTTGCGAGAACTGCGCAAGCTGAGAGAGCTGCTGCGTCGCGTCGACCGGCTGCGTCGGATCCTGGTTCTGCAGCTGTGCGGTCAACAGCTTGATGAAATCGGTTGAGGTCAGCGCATCCGCATTGCTTGCCGATCGTACTGTCGGGGCGGCATTGCTGCGCGTGATGCCCAGGCTCGCCAAAGTGGTGTCGAAGTTAGAAGCCATGATTAGCGTCCCAGCTTGAGGGTATCGAGGATCAAGGTCTTGGCCGTCTGCAGGACCTCGACATTGTTCTGGTAGCTGCGCGCCGTTTCCATCATGTCGACGAACTCGCGGGTCTCATCGACCGCGGCGTCGTAGACATTGCCATCCTTGTCGGCGAGCGGGTTGGATGGGTCGTAGCGCTTGGCGGGCTCTTCACCCGCCGTGACGATGCGTTCGACATTGACGGTCGACAGCCCCGTCGCCTGGTCGAACTGGGTGCGGAAAACGGGCTTGATCGAACGATAGGCCGCGTCCGCGCTTGACGCCGATACGCCGACATTGGCGAGGTTCGACGCGGTCGTATTGAGCCGCACGAGCTGCGCCGACATGGCGCGCCCGGCGACATCAAAGATCGTGAGCGGATGGTCAGCCATCGTCATTCACCCCTGAGCGCGCGCGTGATGGTGCTGATGCGGCCGTTCAGGAACGACAGGGTCGTCTGATACTGCACCGCGTTTTCGGCAAAGGCGGTCTGCTCGGTTGCAAGTTCGACGGTGTTGCCATCGAGCGAGGGCATGGTCGGGTTGCGGTAAAGCGTTGCGCTGGTGAAGGCGCTGTCGGTCGAGCTGGCGCCCGATGTCGCCTGCGTGAGCGCCTGCGCAAAATCGATGTCGCGGGCCTTGTAGCCCGGGGTCGAGGCGTTCGCGATGTTCGACGCGAGCAGCCCCATGCGCCGCGAACGCAGCTCGAGCGCCGTGCCGTCAATCCCGAAAAGAAGGTCGTTTGCCACTGTGGCGAACTCCACACCTATATGCCTGCGCGTATCCCAAGCAATCACCGTGCCAATTCGGCCTGAGGCATGGAAATTTGCCGCAGGGCGGAGGGGAAGGGGCTCAAGCGGCAAGATTTTGCCGGTCAGCGGCAAGGCTTGCCGGGGCGTTGCCGGGGGGAAATCTCCACCACTTGCGTCGCTGCCGGGTGCGCTGTTCGGCTGGTCTCTGTCTGGGTCCCCGCCCCCGACGGCGCTGGGAGACGAGCGGACAAAGGACGATTTGCCTCAATAATGTGGAGTTATGGAGGGGTGATGGCGCGCCCGGCCAATTTGGCCCGTCTTTTGCTACGCGAAGCGCATGGTTCCACCACTCGCCCCGTTCAGCGCCTATATCGACCCCGCCGCGATTGTGATTGTGGCGGGCGGCACCGCGCTCGCCACGGTGTTGCGCACGCCGCTGGCCGATGTCCGCCGATCGATCCTGGCGCTGCGTACGCTGCGGCGTCGCCGCTACCGCGCTGATGAGGCGTTGACGCAGATCGCCGCGCTCGGGCGCATTGCCCAGCGCCATGGCGTGATCGCGCTCGACCGTTCGCGGATTGCCGATCCCGACATCGCGGCCGCGATTGCCGCGATTGTCGATGGCGCCGAGCGGGAGGGCGTTGAGGCATTGCTGGCCGAGCGTCAGCGCGCGCGGACCGATCGCCATCTCGGCGCCATCGAGCTGTGGTCGGGCGCGGCCGAAGTTGCGCCGGCCATGGGCATGGTGGGCACGCTGGTCGGGCTTGTCCGCATGTTCGCCGCGATGAACGACACTGCCGCCATCGGCACCGCAATGGCGACCGCGCTGTTGGCAACGCTGTACGGGGCGGTGATCGGCAATCTGGTCCTGATGCCGATCGCGACGCGGCTGAAACGGCTTGCCCGGGCCGAGGCGGCGGAGCGGTTGCGCATGGTGCCGCCGCTGGTCGATTTTGCCGAGCGCGAGGCGCCGCGCCGGATGACCAAACCCCCGGTCGCGGCATGATGGGGGAAAATGCCCTTCAGATGTTTGACGCCGCCGAAGGGGTGTCGGCGCGGCCGTTATGGCTGGTCACCCTTGCCGATCTGGCGTTGCTGCTCATCGGCTTTTTCGTTTTGTTGCAGGCGCAGGAACATGCCGATGGCAAGGCGCTTGCCCGCGCGCTGCGCTATGGATTTGGCGGGGCGGCGTCGGCGGTCGATGCGCCGCGCCCGCTGCCGGTGGCATCGGCAGCGATTAATGGCTTTGTGCCCGGATCGGCGGTTTTGCCCGAAAATGGCGCGTCGCTGGTCGGCTGGGCACGCACAATGACCAGCGACCCGCGCACCATGCTGGTCATCACCGGCGGGGCGGGCGCAACGCCCGATGATGTCGATCCGACGACGCGAAGTGGCGCGGTTCTCGCCACCGATCGCGCGCGCGCGGTCGCCGCTCTACTCGCGCGCCAGCTGCCGGGCATTCGGCTGTCGATTGCTGCGGCGGGGCAGGCCCGTGCCGCTGTGACTGTTACTTTGGGCTTTGCCGGCGATCCGGCATCGCCGTCCTTGGGAACCGGGAAGGGGGAATGAGGATGACCCATCGCTTCGTAATTGGCCTCGCCGCGCTTGCTGCGTCCAGCGCGGCCGTGGCACAAAGCAATTTTCAGGATACCGCCGCGCTCGACATGGCGGTGGCGGGCTTCACCGGCCGCCCCATTGGCGCCGAAGGCGGCGCTCGGGCGGCGGTTGACAAAAGGCTGAAGCTGGCGGCGTGCCCCACCGTGGCCTTGTCCTGGTATGGCACCACGCATGACGCGGTGGTGATCCGCTGTGGCAGCCCGGAATGGCGGATTTTCGTGCCGCTGGTTGCCGCGCCTCCCGCTCCCGCGCCCGCCGGCGTGCCGCTGGCACCGGTTACGCACCCGGTGGTTGTCATCAAGCGCGGCGACCCGGTGACGATCGAGGTGAACGCGCCGGGCTTCGTCATTTCGCGCGATGGCGTCGCCATGTCGGACGGGGTGCAGGGCGGCCGTTTCCTGGTCGATGTCGATGGCACCGGCAAGAAGCCGGTACAGGCGGTCGCGCTTGAATCGGGCCGTGCCACCTTGCCCGGCTGGGCGAATTAAATTTTTCCTAAAGGTATCCCGGATGCGGTCGTTCTTACCCATGAAGTCTAAACCCAAAGGGTGGAAGCATGGTGGATCCCATCGGCGCCAAGCCTGTAACGGCCAGCGATCGCCGCGCGACCTCGGTCGAGCAGGCGCGCGTGCCGACGCAGGTTGCGACCGTCTCCGCGCAAGTGGCGCCCGCTGCCGCGACCCCAACCGTTGCGGCGGCAACGGTGGCCGTTACCCGGTCGCTCGCCGCGCAGCCGCCGGTCGATCTGGAGCGGGTCGAGCGTATTCGCTCCGCGATTCAGCGCGGCACTTATCCGATTGTACCGGAAACCATTGCCGATCGGCTGATCGCGCTAAGATTGGGGTGGCCGAATGACGCGGCGTGATGCCTTGGTGCGCGTAATCGACGCGCTGCACGCGGAAATCGCGGCATTGAAATCAAACGACATCGACGCGCTCGAACGCGCCACCCAAGTCAAGCTTGGCTATATCGAGGCGGTCGACAAGGCGCCCGATCAGGGCGTGCCGTCGCCCGAACTGCGCCAATTGGCCGAAGAGGCGCATCGCCTCAACGAAACCTGTCGCATCTATGTGAACCTGATGGCGGCAAATGTCCGCCGCCGCCTGCAACAAATTGCCGGTGTCGATGGGGCGGGATACCGCCCCGGCGTGGGCGCGCTGGCCTGATCCCATTTTCGAAACCCGCCTCCCGCGAACGAGCGAGGCACGGCCGGGTCAATCCACCACATCGCCAAAACTTGGCACGATCCTTGCTGATCTTGTTCCCGGTTAGGGGAAAGACAGTTGGGATCGATGGGTATCAATCCACTCAACGCGGTAACCGGCAATATCCAGTCGGCCATCGCGGTTGCCAGTCAGAAAACGGGCATCGACTTCAATTACCTGCTAGGCCAGGCCCAGGTGGAAAGCGGTCTGCGTGCCAATGCGCGGGCGCATGGGTCGAGCGCGACGGGGCTGTACCAGTTTATCGACCAGAGCTGGCTCAAGGTCATCAAGCAGCATGGCGCAGACCATGGCCTGGGCTGGGCGGCGGACGCCATCCAGCCGGGCGCCAATGGCCGGTTGACCGTCAGCGACCCGGAAACGCGCCAGCAAATCCTGAACCTGCGCAGCGATCCGCAGATTTCCGCAATCATGGCGGCTGAACATGCCGCCGACAACAAGACCGCGATCGAGGAAGCGACCGGCCGCCAGGCAACGGGCACAGACCTTTATATGGCGCACTTTCTGGGGCTGGGCGGCGCGCGATCCTTTCTGACGACGCTGGCGTCTAGCCCCGACCGGATCGGCGCGGCGATGTTCCCTGCGGCGGCGCGCGCCAATCGCAGCATTTTCTATTCGAGCGACGGCCAGCCGCGCACGCTCTCCGACATTTACCAGAACCTCGCCGCGCGGCTCGACAAGGGCGCAGCGGCGGTCGGAGCGACGGGTCTGGCCTCGGCAACGCTGACCGGCGCGCCCACCGGCGTCGACGGCCCGATCGGCAAAGCGCAGACCTTGCTGGCCGCGCTGACCACCGGCGGCGGCGATGTGCCGACGGTCATCGCGGGCAATGGCGAGGCGTCGGCAAGTTCAGCGCTCAACTGGGCGCAGGCGACGCTCAACCAGCTCAATAGCGGCGGTCGCACCGTCACTGCGGCGGCGAACGGCGCAGACTCGATCCTGCGTCCGACGCCCAAGCTGGCGCGGCTCGCTTATATGATGCTTGCAGGCCTGGGAGCGTAACGCTGTGAACCTTACGCTGCCCGGTTTCGGCAATCTCCCCGCCCTTGCGCGCGGCGCGGCGCTGCCCGTTGCGATCCTGCTGCTCGTTTTGCTGATGGTTGTGCCGCTGCCGGCGGCCGCGCTCGATTTCTTCTTCATCCTCAACATCACCATCAGCCTTGCCGTGCTGATGGTCGCGCTCAACGCGAAAAAGCCGCTCGACTTTTCGGCTTTCCCCACCGTTCTCCTTTTCGCGACGCTGTTCCGCCTATCGCTCAACGTCGCCTCGACGCGCGTCGTGCTGGTCCATGGCCATGAAGGCGAAAGCGCGGCCGGGCATGTGATCGAGGCGTTCGGCACCTTCCTGATCGGTGGCGATTATGTCGTCGGTCTGTTCGTCTTTTCGATCCTGGTCATCATCAACCTGATCGTGGTCACCAAGGGCGCGGGTCGCGTGTCGGAAGTGTCGGCCCGCTTCACGCTTGATGCCTTGCCCGGCAAGCAGATGGCGATCGACGCCGACCTCAATGCCGGGTTGATCACGCCCGACGAAGCCAAGGCGCGCCGCGTCGAGGTTGCGACCGAAGCCGATTTCTACGGGTCGATGGACGGTTCGTCCAAGTTCGTGAAGGGCGACGCGATCGCGGGCTTGCTGATCCTGGCCGCAAACATCATCGGCGGGTTGATCCTGGGGCCGGTCAGCCATGGCATGAGCCTGGGCGATGCCGCGCATAATTATGTGCTGCTCGCCATCGGCGACGCGCTGGTGGCGCAGTTGCCCAGCCTGATGCTGTCGATCGCCGCCGCCGCCATCGTCACCCGCGTGCAAAGCTCGCAGGATCTGGCGGGGCAGATTGGCAGCCAGTTCGGCGCGTCGGCGACCTGGATTCCGGTTGCCGCAATCCTGGCGCTGCTGGGGATGCTGCCCGGCATGCCGCATTTCGTCATTCTGCCGGCAGCGGCAGCGGCAGGCTATATCGCCTATCGACTGCGCAAGATCGAGCGGCGCCCGCCGCCCCCGCCGGTTGACACGACGCCGCCGATTGACCTTTCCAAGATCAACTGGGACGAAGTGACCGACGCGATCCAGGTCAATATCGATATCGGCTATGGCCTGGTGCCGTTGGTCGATGAACGGCGCGGCAGCCCGCTAACCGGGCGTATCACCGGCGTCCGTCGCCAATTGTCGAAAGAGCTTGGCTTTGTCGTGCCGCAAGTGCGCGTGCGCGACGACATCAACCTTGCGCCCTACACCTATCGGCTGGTCATTGGCGGCATCGTGGCGGGCGAAGATGTTGTCTCGCCCGACGAGATGCTGGCGCTCAACACCGGCCAGGCGGTCGGGCGGCTGAACGGCAAGCCAGCCAAAGACCCGACCTTTGGCCTCGACGCGACCTGGATCATGGCGGCGGATGC
>JBOFDB010000193.1:0-5804 GCA_051646545.1 Sphingomonas sp. | reverse complement strand
CGGCTATTCGGCGGCGCGCATCCTGCGCGAGGCGGGTTATCCGGGCGAGTTGCGCGCGGCGGGCGATGTGCTGGTCGATCAGATCGCCTTCATGCGCCGCTGCGGCTTTGACAGCTTTGCCCCCGAAGCGCCGATCGATCCTGCGGTGCTGACTGCCTCGCTCGAGCGCTATACCGAGGTCTATCAACCCGCTGCGGACGGCCGCGTCGCCGTCTGGGCCAAGCGGCATGGCTAGCGCTGCCCGCAAAATCGACGTCATCGACACCGCGCCCACCTTCACGCCTGCCGACGCGGCGGCGCTGGAGGCGCGCTATGCGGGCGTCGCGACGCAGGACATGCTTGCCGACCTGCTCGGCGGCGCGCTGAAGGGCCGCATCGCGGCGGTGTCGTCCTTCGGGTCGGAATCGGCGGTGCTGCTTCACATGATCGCGGCGATCGACAAGCAGGTTCCCGTTATCTTCATCAATACCCAAAAGATTTTCGGCGAGACATTGGCCTATCGCGACGCGCTCGCCGAGCGGCTGGGCTTTACCGACCTGCGGGTTCACCGCCCCGACCCCGTGCTGCTCGCGCAGCGCGACGCAACCAGCCTGCGCTGGTCCTATGACCCCGATGGCTGTTGCGACATCCGCAAGGTGCAGCCGCTGCGCCGCGCGCTCGCGCCGTTCGATGCCTGGATTTCGGGGCGCAAGGGCTTTCAGTCCAAGGCGCGCATTGGCTTGCCGCGCTTTGAAGAGGATGAGGGCCGGCTGAAGCTCAACCCGCTGGCGGACTGGGACAAAATGCGGCTCGACGCCTATTTTGCCGAGCATGAACTGCCGCGCCATCCGCTTGAGGAAAATGGCTATCCCTCAATCGGCTGCGTACCCTGCACCAGCAAAGTCGCGCCCGGCGAAGATCCCCGCGCCGGCCGATGGCGGGGATGGGACAAGGTGGAATGCGGCATCCACCTGCCGGGAAAACCCGGCGAAGAGCCGGTTTTCTAATCTTAAAGCCCTTCGCTGAAAGCCCCTCCCTGCAAGGGAGGGGTTTGGGGCGGGTCGCCAAAGCTACTCAAACCGTTTTTTGCGCTCCTCAACCCACCCCCATCCCCTCCCTTTCAGGGAGGGGCGTGATTTGCTGCACGCTGGTCGCCCTCTGGGCCAAGCCCGCAAGCGCCGTTGTCATTGCGAGCGTCAGCGAAGCAATCCAGTCCATCGCCTGGGGCGCTGGATTGCTTCGTCGCTTGGCTCCTCGCAATGACGGCGAGCCCTAGGTAGACGCCTCAATATGCAGGGGCCGGCCCCGCATAATCGCTGAACAACGTGAATTCGGAATTGAAGTGCATCGTCACTTTGCCGGTGGCGCCATGGCGCTGCTTGGCGATGACGAGTTCGGCCAATCCCTCTACCGCCTGGATGCGCTGTGACCATTCGGCGTGCTTCGCCACCGCCTCGGCCGAGCTGTTGGCGTCGGTCCGCGTCGGTTCCTGCATCGCGAGATAATAATCCTCGCGATAGATGAACCACACCATGTCGGCGTCCTGCTCGATCGACCCCGATTCGCGCAGGTCTGATAGCTGCGGCCGCTTGTCCTCGCGGCTTTCGACCGCACGGCTGAGCTGCGACAATGCCATCACGCAGACGTTAAGATCCTTCGCCATCGTCTTCAAACCACGGCTGATTTCTGAGATTTCCTGCACGCGATTATCACCGCCGCCGCGCGACGAGCCGCTCAGCAATTGCAGATAGTCGACGATGACAAGGCCGATCTCGTTATTGTGCCGCCGTTGCAGCCGCCGCATCCGCGTGTGGAGGGCGCTGATCGAAATACCGGCGGTATCATCGATGAACAGCGGCAGGTTCTGCAGCTCGATCGAGGCTTGGACGAGGCGGTTAAACTCGGCCTGATTAATCTCACCTTTTCTCAGCTTTTCAGACGAAATTCTTGATTGTTCGGCCAATATGCGCGTCGCAATCTGGTCAGCCGACATTTCGAGGTTGAACAGCGCGACCTTGGTGCCGACCGAGCGTTCGGGCGCGATGCCATCGGCCATATCGCGCTGCCACCGCGCGGCGGCGTTGAAGGCAATGTTGCTGGCGAGCGACGATTTGCCCATGCCGGGCCGCCCCGCGACGATGACGAGGTCGGACTTGTGCAGGCCGCCCAGCTTCGCATTGAGCGAATCAAAACCCGTCGTCGTGCCCGATAAGCCCCCACCGGCATTGTGCGCGCGTTCGGCCATCTTGACCGCCAGCGTCGCGGCCTGGCCAAAGGTCTTGACGGTGCTGTCGGTGGTGCCATCGGCGGCGACCTTGAACAGCTCCTCCTCTGCCAGCTCGATCTGCTTGCGGGGATTGACTTCCTTGCTGGTATCAACCGCGCGTTCGACCAGCCCGCGGCCGACCGACACCAGCGTGCGCAGCATGGCGAGATCGATAATCTGCTCGGCGAAATCGCGCGCGCCGATCAACCCTGCGCCGCTGCCGGTCAGCTGCGCGAGATAGGCCGGCCCGCCCAGCGCGCGCATCCCCTCATCGCCCTCGAACATCGGGCGCAGCGTGACCGGGGTGGCAAGCAAATCCTTTTGCCGCAGTGTCTTGATCGCCGCGAAGATGCGGCCATGGACGGGTTCAAAGAAATGCGCGGGGTCAAGCTTGTCGATCAGGTCGTCGGCCAGACGATTGTCGATCATCATCGCGCCCAGCATCGCGGCTTCCGCCTCGACATTGTGGGGAAGTTTCGGCCCTTGCGGATCGGCGGGAGCGGGGATGGAAATCAGACTGGCCATCCACCCGTCCTTTCAGAACCATCGGTGCCGCTCAAGTCCCCCCCGGCTGTTGATAGTGGTTATAACCCGCGCCGGTCAGGCGACGCGGGTCGACGCCGGGTTTCCCACATCCGGATTGCCTATGCGCCAAGAATTGCGACGCTTCGTGCCGTTGAGCGTCAGCAGAATCCCGGCGGGGAGCATTGGGGGCCACCAAGCGACTTGCCCGCCGGGTGCTGCGCTGCCACAAAAGGCAGGTAAGACCATGGCAGATCACCGTATCATCGACATCACGCTCGACGAGCGGACGATCCTGTGGCGCAGCGCCGATATCGAGCAGGAACGGCGCATTGCGATTTTTGACCTGATCGAGGGCAATTATTTCAAGCCGGTGCGCGATTACCCTGATGGCTATGCCGGCCCCTATAAGATCGCGCTGAGCGTCGAGGAAGGGCGGCTCGCCATCAGCATCGCCCGCGACAGCGGCGATCTGCTCGAAACCTATGTGCTCGGGCTTGGCCGCTTCCGCCGCCCGATCAAGGATTATTTCGCAATCTGCGACAGTTACTACCAGGCAATCCGCAATGCGACGCCGCAACAGATCGAAACGATCGACATGGCCCGACGCGGCATTCACAACGAAGCCGCCGAGCTGTTGAAAGAGCGGCTGGACGGCAAGATCGAGATCGATTTCGATACCGCGCGCCGCCTGTTCACGCTGATCTGCGTGCTCCACATCAAGGCCTGACGCGGCGTGGCGCGGCCAAACTGGGCGATGCGCTTGCGGCTGGGCGCGATCCTGCTGGCGATGCTGGGGATTGCCGCGTTGATCTTTTGGCAGTTCCTGGCGCATTGGCATCCATCGACCGTCGATTATCGCTTTCAGGGCGTCAGTGTCGGCCAGGCGCAGGGGCCGGTTGACTGGGTCGCGGTGCGCGAAGCGGGGGCCGACTTTGCCTATGTCCGCGCCACCAACGGCACGCTGGGCCGCGACATCATGTTTGCCGATAATTGGCGCGCCGCTTTTGAGGCCGGGCTGAAGCGCGGGGCCTATCTCGATTATTCGTTATGCGGGCTGGCGGCCGATCAGGCCAATCTGTTCAATACGGTGGTGCCGCAGACCGACGATCAGCTGCCCCCTGCCCTTTATGTCCATTTTACCCCCGGCTGCGCCGCCCGGCCCGACCGGCAAGTCGTGGTCGGCGAGGTCGCGCGGGCGATGGCGATGATCGAAAACCATTTGCACCGCCCGGCGATCCTGAAACTGTCGCGTGAGGTTGAGGCGCGGTACAATCTGGCGCAAGCCATCCCCCGCGCGCTGTGGGAGGAGGGCACGTTTTTTCCGCCCGATTATGCCGGGCGCCCCTGGCGGCTATGGCAAGCGAATGACCGGCGTCATGTCCCAGGCATCGACACCCCGGTCGAATGGAGTGTGGTCGCCAATGGACGATGAAACCCTCGGGCGGCAATTGATTGCGGCGGCGCGGGCAGCGGCGATGCATGCCCATGCCCCCTATTCGCGCTTTGCGGTGGGCGCAGCGGCGTTGCTGAGCGACGGGTCGATCATCACCGGCGCCAATGTCGAAAATGCCAGCTATGGCCTCTCGCTCTGCGCGGAGACGGTGGCGATCGCAACCGCCAGCGCGGCAGGGCGGATGGCGGATGTGGTCGCGATCGGGGTGATCGGCGGCGCGATGGACGCCAATGGACGACCGACCGGCAATGCCATCGTCAACCCCTGTGGCCGCTGTCGGCAAGTCATCAACGAAGCGGCGCAGATGGGCGGGCGTGACGTGGCGATTTGGTGCGGCTCGGCGGAAGGCGACGCGATCCGTCGCTACTCGATTGCCGAGCTGCTGCCCGATGCGTTCGGGCCAGCGGATTTGGGCTTCGGCAGGCCCTAGCCGCGCCCAGCCCGCACCGCCGCTGCCGCCACCAACGGGGCGCCGGCGACCAGCAACAGGCTGACCGCGCCGAGCAATTTTACCGCGCCCGGCCCGCCATCAGTTGCGCCCGCCCCGAAAATCAGCAGCGGCACCGCCATCGGCAACATGACCAGCCCGGCCACCGCCCCCGCGCTGCCCAGCCCGGCGACAAGCGCGCCGGTGGCCAGCGCCAGCGCCGCCAGGCCCGGCGTGCCGATCAACAGGCCAAGCTCGGTCCGCGCCAGCGTGCCCGCGTCGATGCCCAACAGCCCCGCCGCAATAACTGCCGCCAGCATCAACGGCGGGCCGAAGCTCAGCCAATGCGCGATCAGCTTGGCAGCCGCCATGGTGGCAAGGCCAATGCCGCGCAGCTCGATCTGGTCGGTAACGCCCGCCTCGATATCGGGCGCCATCAGCCGCTCGACGGGGAGCAACGCCGCCAGCAAGGCCGCCGTCCAGATCACCCCGGCGCCCGCGCGCGCGAGCAGTACGCGATCGGGGCCCACCCCGAACGGGAACAGCACGGAGACAAGCAGAAAGAAAGCCACCGGAAAAATCGCCCCGCCACCCGTCCAGGCGCGGCGCACATCGCGGAGGATGAGCGCGATCATGCCGCTTTCCCCAGCGTCACCGTCATCGCGTCGGGCAGCGCGATGGGCTGGTGCGTTGCCACCACCACAGCGCCCCCCCGCGCCCGGTGCCGCGCAATGATCGCGCCCAGCCGCTCGACCGACCCAAGGTCGAGCCCGCTCGCCGGCTCGTCGAGCAGCCAAACCGGCGCCGGGCCAGCGATGAGCGGCGCCAGCGCGGCGCGGCGGCGTTGCCCTGTCGACAGCAGCCGCACCGGCACATCGGCGAGCGATGCCAGCCCCACCTCGTCGAGCGCGGCCAGCACGCCTGCCCGGTCCCCGCCATCCAACCGCGCCCAGAACAGCAGCGCCTCGGCCAGCGGCTGTTCGGGGTCAAGCGCATGGGCTTCGCCAAGATAAGCGAGCGCAACCTGGCGCCGAACCACACCGGCGCTGGGATCAAGCAAGCCCGCCGCCAGCCGCAACAGGCTCGATTTGCCGGCGCCATTGGGCCCTGCGACGATGAGGGCATCGCCACCGTCGAGCGCGAAGCTGATGTCA
>JBOFDB010000275.1:0-1765 GCA_051646545.1 Sphingomonas sp. | reverse complement strand
GAAGATGGCGACTTTGACGCCACGGCTGGCCAAACGCCGGGTCGTGGCGGCTCCCAGGCCGGAAGCGCCCCCGGTGATGATGGCCGAGATGTCGGAGTTCAGTTGCATGGTTTTTCCTCGATGGATGACAGATAGACAGGCGTTATTGGCCCGTGAAGTGGGGGGTGCGCTTGCCCAGGAATGCCGCTTGCCCTTCCAGGTTGTCGGCCGAACGCAAAGCGACGAGGAAATTACGCTTCTCATGCTCCAGGCCTTGCGCGAGCGGAGTCTCAAAGCTGGCCAGTGCCGCATCTTTCGCCAGCGCCACGGCCAGCGGCGAATTGGCTGCAATCCGGTTGGCCATCGCCAACGCCGTCGGCAGGGCCTGGCCATCAGCCGTCACTTCGGCGACCATGCCTGCATCGCAAGCCTTGCGGGCGTCGATGAAATCGCCGGTCAGCAACAGGGCCATGGCCTTGGACTTACCGATAGCGTGGATCAGGCGCTGCGTGCCCCCGGCACCCGGAATGGCGCCCAGCTTGACTTCCGGCACACCAAAATTGGCAGACTCGCCAGCGATCGCGATGTCGCAGGCCAGCGCTAATTCTGTGCCGCCGCCCAGCGCGAGCTTTTCCACCGCTGCGATGACGGGCTTGGGGAAGCGCTCCAGTTCCGACCAAAAGTGGCCGCCTGCTGCCGCACGATCGCCCAGCAGTGGCTCGGCGCGCAGCGCATCGAAGGCCGTGATGTCGGCCCCGGCGCAGAACACGCCCTCGGCGCCGGTGATGATGACCGCGCGCACGGTATCGTCGTCGCGCAGTTGCACAAGCTGCGCACGCAGGCCATCGAATACCGCGCGGTTCAAGCTGTTCTTCGCGCGCGGGCGGTTGATGGTCAAGGTGGCGATGGCGCCATCGCGGCTGACGAGCACTTCGCTGGCTTCGCTCATGGTGGCTCCGCTCATCCAAGCCGCTCGATGATGGTGGTATTGGCCGTGCCCGAAGCCTCGCAGATGGTCTGCAGGCCATAGCGGCCGCCCCGCCGCTCCAGCTCGCACAGCAGGTCGGTGAGCATGCGCGCGCCGGTGGAACCCAGCGGATGGCCGATGGCCACCGAGCCGCCGTTGACGTTGAGGCGATCGTCCGGAATGCCGAATTCCTGCTGGAACATCAGCGGCACGCCGCCAAAGGCCTCGTTGACTTCAAACAGGTCAATGTCGGCCGGGGTCAGACCCGATTCCGTCAGCGCCTTGCGGGTGGCATCGAGAACAGCGGTGAACTGGATCACCGGGTCGGCTGCCGCCACGGCGGTGCTGACGAAGCGCGCGCGCGGCTTCAGGCCATGCTGCTTGGCATAGGCGCGGCTGGCGATCAGCAGCGCGGCGGCGCCATCGCTGATCTGCGACGAGTTGGCGGCCGTGGTGGCACCGTCGGCGGCAAACACGGGCTTGAGCGTGGCCATCTTCTCGGGGTTCGGGTCGGCACGCACGCCTTCGTCGGCAGTGACGAGCGGGCTGTCTGGGTCGGCTGGGTCTTCGTTCAGTCGCACCAGTTGGTCTTGGACTCGGCCAGCCTGCAAAGCCTCGGTGGCGCGCCGATGGCTGCGCACGGCGAAAGCGTCCAGGGCCTCGCGCGTGAGGCCGAAGCGCTTGTTCATCAACTCCGACGAAGCGCCTTGCGCCAGCAGCGGGTTGTCCTGGTAGCGCGCCAGTTCGCGCGGGCTGTATTGCGAGCCCAGCGGCGCGCCGGGTTTGAATGACGGCGGCATGGGGGCCTGCGACATCGAT
>JBOFDB010000203.1:0-1653 GCA_051646545.1 Sphingomonas sp. | reverse complement strand
CCGCGCGCCGCCGCGGCTTGCGCCGCCGCAATCGCGCTCGCGGCGGGCACCGGCCCTAGTGCCGGGGTAATGCCCGACAGATGCAGCCGATCGACGCCATGCAGCAGCGTGTCCCAGTCCCAGGCGTCGCTCGGCATCTCGGCGAAGGACGACCCGGCGCGATCGTAAATCACCTCGGTCGCGCGCAGCCCTGCCCCAGAGGTCACGAAATACAGCCCCATGCGGTCCCCGCGGAGCTGGATACCGGCGGTCGCGACACCGGCACCGCGCAAATAGGTCAGCGCCGCCCGCCCCAGATCGTTGTCGGGTACCACGCTGGCAAAGGCGACATCGTGTCCGAGCCGCGCCAGCGCCCCCGCAACATTGGCCTCGGCCCCGGCGACCCACACGTCGAGCTTGGGCGTCTGCAACAGCAACTCGCGCCCCGGCGGCGAGAGGCGCAGCATGATTTCCCCAAAGGCCAGAAACGTACTCATGCAAATCCCCTCAACGTCACCCTCACCCTTCCGGCGCTTCGCGCCTCCCTCCCTCTCCCACCGGGAGAGGGAAGGGGCCCGCCCGGCACCGCCGGGTCGGAAGGGTGAGGGCCCGTTCTTCCCTTATCGCGCCAGCCAACCGCCATCGACCGCCAGAATATGCCCTTGCACATAATCCGCCGCGCGGCTGCACAGGAACACCGCCGCCCCGCCCAGGTCCTCCGGATCGCCCCATTTGCCCGCCGGTATCCGCTCCAGGATCGCGCGGTTGCGGGTCTCATCGGCCTGCAAGGCGGCGGTATTGTTGGTCGCGATATAGCCCGGCGCAATCGCGTTGACGTTGATGCCCTTGCCCGCCCATTCATTGGCAAGCAGCTTGGTCAGCCCGCCAATGCCGCTCTTCGACGCGGTATAGCTCGGCACGCGAATGCCGCCCTGAAAGGTCAGCATCGACGCGATGTTGACGATCTTGCCAGCCCCTTGCGCGATCATGTGCCGCCCGGCCGCCTGGCACAGGAAGAACACCGATTTGAGATTGGTGTCGATCACCGCATCCCAATCCTCCTCGCTGAAATCGACCGCGTCGGCGCGGCGGATGATCCCGGCATTGTTGATGAGGATGTCGAGCCCGCCCAGCTTATCCACAGCTTCATCCACAACCCTCTGCACAGGCTCGATCGTGGAAAGATCGGCCGAGATGATCTCGGCGCGACGACCCAGCGCGCGGATCTGTTGCACGGTGTCGTCCGCCGGGGTTCGGCCGACGCAGGCGATGTCCGCCCCCGCCGCAGCAAGCGCCAGCGCGATCGCCTGACCGATGCCGGTATTGGCCCCGGTGACGACGGCGACCTTGCCGGAGAGATCGAAGGGATTGTTCATATCTCGGTCCTTCTCCCCTCCCGCTTGCGGGAGGGGTTAGGGGAGGGAATGGAGAGGACCTGCGCGCTGCCCTCCCCCAGCCCCTCCCGCGCGCGCGGGAGGGGAGCTTCACGCCAGCTGGCAAATATCCAGCACGCTCATATCGGTATAATCCTGATTCTCGCCCGCCATCGCCCAGATGAAAGCATAGGCCTTGGTGCCCGAGCCCATATGCACCGACCAGGGCGGCGAAATCACCGCCTCTTCATTGGCCATCACGATGTGCCGCAGCGCTTCGCCCTCGCCCATATAATGGAAC
>JBOFDB010000218.1:0-3404 GCA_051646545.1 Sphingomonas sp. | reverse complement strand
GCGGCTGCTGCAGGGCGATGTCGGATCGGGCAAGACATTGGTGGCGGCGATGGCGCTGCTCATTGCGGTGGAGGCGGGCGCGCAGGGCGCGTTCCTTGCCCCGACCGAAATTTTGGCGCGGCAGCATTATGACAGTGTGCGATCGCTGCTTGCCGGTCTGCCGGTCAACATCGCGGTACTGACCGGGCGCGACAAGGGACGCGCGCGCGAAGCCACGCTGATGGGGCTGGCCGATGGATCGATCGACATTCTGATCGGCACCCACGCGATTTTTCAGGAAGCGGTGGCGTATAAGGATCTGGGGCTGGTCATTGTCGACGAACAGCACCGCTTTGGCGTCGCCCAGCGCATGTTGCTGACCGAAAAGGGCCAGCAGCCGCCGCATCTGCTGGCGATGACCGCAACGCCGATTCCACGCACGCTGACGCTGGCGCTGTACGGCGAAATGGACGTGAGCCGCCTCGACGAAATGCCCCCGGGCCGCCAGCCGATCGAAACGCGCGTGGTGTCAGAGGATCGCCTGCCCGAGGTCGTCGAGGCGCTGGGCCGGCATCTCGGCGAGGGGGGACAGGCCTATTGGGTGTGCCCGCTGGTTGAGGAAAGCGAAAAGACCGATCTTGCCGCCGCAGAGGCGCGTGCCGAGGCGCTGCGCCTGCGCTTTGGCGCAGAGCAGGTGGGGCTGGTCCATGGCCGCATGAAGGGGCCTGACAAGGACGCGGTGATGGCCGCCTTTGCCGCCGGGCGGATCGGGGTGCTGGTGGCGACGACCGTGATCGAGGTCGGCGTCGATGTGCCCAATGCGACGCTGATCGTCATTGAGGCGGCGGATCGTTTTGGCCTGGCGCAGCTTCACCAATTGCGCGGCCGGGTGGGGCGGGGGACGGGCAAGTCGAATTGCCTGTTGATCCGGGGCGCGGCGCTGAGCGAGACGTCGCGCGCGCGGCTCGCGCTGATGCGCGAGACCAATGACGGCTTCCGCATCGCCGAGGAGGATTTGCGGCTGCGGGGCGCGGGCGAGTTGCTCGGCACGCGGCAATCGGGCGAGATGCGTTTCCGGCTGGCGAGCGAGGAGCAACTGGGCGCGCTGTTGCCGATTGCGACCGATGACGCGCGCTTGCTGATTGATCGCGATGGCGGGCTGGCGGGGCCAAGGGGGCAAGCGGCGCGGACGGCGCTGTATCTGTTTGAGCGCGATGCCGGGGTGGCGCTTTTGAGGTCGGGGTAACTGACGGTCATTGCAGGGAGCGTCGGCGACGCAGCAATCCAGCCCCTGTGCTGCGGTCAAGGATTGTTCGGGACGGCTATTTCCCCTTCATCAGCACCGCGAGCAGCTCATAATAATCCGCGAGCGCGATCGTCTGTTCTAGCTCGCAGCCGATGCGACCGCCCAGCGACCAGCGGATCTGCGCCATCACCCCGCCAATGACGGGGAGCAGCACGCGAATACGGTCATCAACGCCAAGCGGCGTTTCGCAGCGCGCCATCAAGCCCATGGCCGAGATATTGACGATCAGCAGGTTGAATGGCTGGCCGTCGCCGCCAATCCCCCGCGCGCGGTAATGAACCTCGTCGCGGACGAGTGCCCGGTCATCCGATGACGCCAACGCGGCCCGCGTCGCCATGGTCTTGGTTCCCTCTGCTGGCCCGGAAAAATACCTAGGGAACCAGCCATGAAGCGGTGGGCAACAAATGTAATTAATGCTGTGTTTGCTAAGGTTTAGCGCGGGTGGTCGTCCCAAATTTGCCGTCACCCCGGGCTCGACCCGGGGTCCCGCTTCTTTTGCAGCTGGATAAGTAAGCGGGACCCCGGCTCAAGGCCGGGGTGACGGATGATCGAGATCAGTCAGCTAGGTGTCAGCAGCCCGTGATGCTTCTTGCCCGACGAAATCCGCACGGGCGCGTCCGTCAGCGTCACGATCGCGGCTTCATCCGCCACGCGCTCGCCATCGACGCGGGCGCCGCCGCCCTTGATCAGTCGCCGCGCTTCGCCCTTGGACGCGGCGAGGCCCAGCGCCACCAGCGCATCAACCACGCTGATCGCGCCGTCCGCGACGGCATAGGTAGGTAGCGCCTCGCCCGCCGCGCCTTCCTCAAAGGTCTTGCGCGCGGTCTCCGCTGCTTCGGCGGCGGCATCCCCGCCCCGGCACAAGGCGGTCGCGGCATCGGCGAGCCGCTTTTTCGCCTCGTTGATCTCGGCGCCTTGCAGCGCTTCGAGCCGGGCAATCTCGTCGAGCGGCAAATCGGTGAACAGCTTCAGGAACCGGCCAACATCGCGATCATCGGTATTCCGCCAGAATTGCCAATAATCATAGGCCGATAGCTGATCCGCGTTCAGCCACACCGCGCCGGCCGCGGTCTTGCCCATCTTGGCGCCGTCCGCCGTGGTGATGAGCGGCGTCGTCAGCCCGTAAAGCTCGGTGCCGTCGATGCGGCGGGTAAGCTCGATGCCGTTGACGATATTGCCCCATTGGTCGGATCCGCCCATCTGCAAGCGGCAGCCGACGCGCCGCGATAGCTCCAGGAAATCATAGGCCTGGAGGATCATGTAATTGAATTCGAGGAAAGTCAGCGGCTGCTCCCGATCGAGCCGCAGCCTGACTGAGTCAAAGCTCAGCATGCGGTTGATGGTAAAATGCCGCCCGACGTCGCGCAGGAACGGGATATAGGCAATCGCGTCGAGCCAATCGGCATTGTCGACCATGATCGCGTCGGTCGGGCCATCGCCAAAGCTCAGGAACCGCTCGAACACGCGGCGGATCGAGGCGATGTTGCCCTGAATCGCGGCATCGTCAAGCAATTTGCGGCTTTCATCCTTGCCCGATGGATCGCCGACCTTGGTGGTGCCGCCGCCCATCACGACGATCGGCTTGTGGCCGGCCTGTTGCAGGCGGCGCAGCATCATGATCTGGACCAGGCTGCCAATGTGGAGCGACGGCGCGGTCGCGTCAAAGCCGATATAGCCCGGCACGACCTGCTTTTGGGCCAGCGCGTCGAGCGCGGCGGCATCGGTCAGCTGGTGGATATAGCCGCGCTCATCGAGCAGGCGGAGCAGATCGGACTGGTATTGGGTCATGACAGGGGTGCGCTTAGGGCAAAGGAGGCGTGAAGGGCAATATTGGCGGTAAGGGGCTGCAAGTCTCGGTCTTGACCGTCAAACCCTCTCCCCTTGCGGGAGTTCGGGGTCGGCCATGCCCCCGGCATGGCCTAAACAGCGCGGGGCGCTGTTTACCCCGAACTGGTTACGAAGACTTGGCAGCTTGCTGCCTAGTCGTAGTTGGGTGAGGGGTAATCCTGCGCCATCGACGGCGGGAGTCCCCCTCTCCAAGCTCCGCTAAGCGCTACCGCGCTAAGCTGCGCTTTCCTCTCCCTCAAGGGGAGAGGAAACGCTTTGCAGTCTTTAGCGC
>JBOFDB010000353.1:0-3182 GCA_051646545.1 Sphingomonas sp. | reverse complement strand
CCTGGCGCGCAAGGAACACATGCTCGTAAAGAGCCATGTTCTGCCTCATCTTTGGCCGATCGCTGACCGTCCGCGCCCATCGCGGTGGCCCCTCCGGCTGTCGTCGGTATTTGATCGCTGCAACGGCAAACCGCTGCGGCGAAGGCGCGGCGCTTAGCGGAATTGCGGCAAAAGGCAAGCGGATTAACCGCCACTCCATTTGTTGGCGCCTTAACGACCCGCTCCTTGTGTTGCTGATCAACGACGATTTCGGGCTGATTTTCTTGGGGTTGATCGCTGGTGGCGCTTTGGCGGCCGACCCCGTCACCGTCAGGCGTGCAGCAATTCCGCTCAGCTTCAATCACCTCGCCAATGCCCGGGCTGTGCCGCCCGGCGACGTGCAACTGGTGGAGCGTGATGCGCGACCGGGTGAGGTGGTCGTCGCGCGTTATCCGTCGCCGCCAACGCTTGCCGGGTGGTTGGTACAGCGTCTGGGCGTCGCCACCAAAATGCCGGAGGCCCTCCGGCACCGGCTCTTTGCGCCGTCGCCGACGATGGTGCTTGTCCGTCCCCGGCTTGCCAGCCCGCCTCCCCGCGCTTAACAGCCCCGGCTTCCGTGCCAGCAGGGGAGCCAATGATGCGCGCATATATTTTTCCCGGCCAGGGCAGCCAGGCGGTCGGCATGGGTAAGGCACTGGCGGAGGCAAGCGTCCATGCGCGCCAGCTGTTCCAGGAAGTTGACGACGCGATCGGCCAGCATCTGTTCCGGCTGATGGTGGAAGGCCCCGAGGCCGAGCTCACGCTGACCGAGAATGCCCAGCCCGCCATCATGGCCAATGCCATCGCGACACTGCGTGTGCTGGAGCGCGAAGGCGGCATCCGCCTCGCCGAACAAGCCGATTTTGTCGCTGGGCACAGCCTGGGGGAATATACGGCATTGTGCGCGGCAGGCGCGATCGACGTGGCGACGACGGCGCGCCTGCTCAAGCTGCGCGGCCAGGCGATGCAGGCGGCGGTGCCGGTGGGGGAAGGCGCCATGGCGGCGCTGCTCGGCGCCGACCTGGCGGTTGCCCAGGCGATTGCAGCGGCTGCGGCGGAAGGCGAGGTGTGCACCGTCGCCAACGACAACGACCCGTCGCAAGTCGTCATTTCCGGGCATCGCGGCGCGATTGAGCGTGCGGTGGCGATCGCCAAGGATCATGGCGCCAAGCGCGCGGTGTTGCTGCCCGTATCGGCACCGTTCCATTGCCCGTTGATGCGGCCCGCTGCGGAGGCAATGGCGCAAGCGCTTTCCACCGCGCATATCGACACGCCCTTGGTGCCGCTTTACGCCAATGTGCTCGCCGCTCCCATTACCGATCCGGCTGAGATCCGTGTGCGGCTGGTGGAGCAGGTGACGGGCATGGTCCGCTGGCGCGAAAGCGTGATCAACATGAAAGCGGCGGGCGTCAACAGCTTTATCGAGCTGGGCGGCAAGGTGCTGGCGCCGATGGTCAAACGGTCAGCTGGCGATGGGGAGATCACCGCGACCAGTGTGGTGACAATGGACGATATCGAAGCGCTGCTGAAGGCGATGTAGGAGGGCGATGATGTTTGACCTGACGGGCATGACGGCGCTGGTGACGGGCGCTTCGGGAGGGATCGGCTCGTCGATCGCGACAGCGCTGGCGGGGCAGGGCGCTCGGCTGGCTGTTTCGGGATCGAATGGCGAGAAGCTTGAGGCCTTTCGGGCGTCGCTGGGCGGCGATCATGTCGCGCTGGCGTGTAATCTGGGCGATGCGGCGGCGGTCGATGCGCTGGTGCCCTCGGCCGTCGAGGCATTGGGCGGCAAGCTCGATATCCTGGTCAACAATGCCGGTGTCACGCGCGACAATCTGGTCATGCGGATGAAGGATGAGGAGTGGGATCAGGTCATCCGCGTCAATCTGGAAGCGGCCTTTCGTCTCGCCCGTGCTGCTGCGCGGCCGATGATGAAGGCGCGGCATGGCCGCATCATCTCGATCACCTCGGTGGTGGGCGCGACGGGCAATCCCGGCCAGGCGAACTATGCGGCCTCCAAGGCGGGGCTGGTCGGCATGTCCAAGGCGCTGGCGCAGGAGCTGGCGAGCCGGGGCATCACCGTCAATTGCGTGGCGCCCGGCTTTATCCGTTCGGCCATGACCGATGGCTTGCCCGATGCGCAGAAGGAGGCACTCAATGCGCGCATCCCGGCAGGGCATATGGGCGAAGGCGCGGATATCGGCGCGGCGGTGGTGTATCTCGCCAGCCGTGAAGCCGCCTATGTCACGGGCCAGACGCTGCACGTCAATGGCGGTATGGCGATGATCTAGGCCGTAGACTCATTAAAACGTCCTGTCGGCTTCCGCCTGCAAAACGCCGCCATCCTCTCTTCGTCGCCCCGTGCTCGACACGGGGCAAGGCTAACCTTGTTCCCTAGCCGCGCCGTATCACCGCTCCCAAGTCGCGGCGAGGGCAGAAGAAAAGCCAAGCCCCGTGTCAAGCACGGGGCGACGGTGACAGTGATTGTCCGACCCCACTCCCGGTCGATCGTGAAGTCCTGGTGCCGAAAAGCGACCGTTTATGAGTTCCCAACCTAGGCGGGAACGCGCGCGCTCGCACCGGGCATCAGGGCGGCGCGTGTCGTCGCCAACGCCAGCGCCGCCAGCACGACCGGTGCCAGCGGCAGGTGCAGTGTCGCCGCCAGGCTGCGCGCCAGCAATGGCAAGATAAAAGTCGCCGCCAGCACGGTTTTTTCCCAAGGCAGGAAGCCGCGCCGCTGCGTTTCGCCAAACAGCCAGGCAAGCGGAATCGCGGCGATGGTCAAATCATAATCAAGTAAAAACGGGCTCATCAGCAGCGTCGTCGCGCCGGTAACCGCGCCAATTGCGTCGCTGTGGGGTGAGCGCCGACAAACCAGCACCAACATTGCGGCAGCGGCGATCGCCATCAGCGCTTGCGCGGCATAAGCGATGCTGATCGATCCGCCCAACAGATGGATCGCGGCCGATAACGACATCATTTTGGGGTAGGATACCAACCCGTCTTCGATGATGGTGCGCGCCGTCGCGCTGCCGTGCAAAAAGGCCGTCCAGGTCGCGTTGCCGAGCACCAGCCAGCTGGCGAGGCACAGCGCACTCGCGGACGCGATCGCCCCCGCCGTCAGCTGCCAGCGCTGACCAGCAAGCGCCATTACCGGCAAGGCG
>JBOFDB010000387.1:0-2096 GCA_051646545.1 Sphingomonas sp. | reverse complement strand
GACCAGTGGCTGGGTGCTCGCCAGTGCGGCCCGGAAGGCAGCATCGCCGCGCGCCGCATCGGCTTCGAGCGCCGCCAATGCAGCCGCCAGATCGGCAGTGACGGCTGGCGGTGGTGGTGCGGGTGGCGGCGAATCGGTGCGGACGTTCAGCCGGGTTTCGACGGCGCGGCGCTCCAGCGAGGGATAGGTGCCATCATCGGCAATGCTGGCGCAGCCGCTGGCCAGCAGGGCGACAAAGGGGGCGGAAGAAATCAAGAGAGACCGCAGCATCGCGCGGGTTTACGCATCGCATCGCCGGGCGGCAAGCGGTGTCAGAAAATCCGCCCAAGGCGCAAAAAACGGGGCGATTGCCCGCTGGCGGCATTGACATAGCGCCCTCTCCCGCGTAACGGCGCGTCCTTCCCGCAGGGTAGCACATAAGGCGCATCGACGCCGTCGGTGCCTTGCGCATGTTTTGAAACAAGGTTCGGATTGTCATGTTCGCTATCGTCCGCACCGGGGGCAAGCAGTATCGCGTTGCCGCCGGAGACAAGATCACCGTTGAAAAGCTGGCCGGTTCGGTCGGTGACAGCATCGAGCTGGGCGACGTCCTGCTCGCCAGCGACGGCGGCGAACTGAAGCCGACCGGCGGTCTCACTGTCGCGGCGGAAATCGTCGCGCAGGGCAAGGGCGAGAAGATCATCGTCTTCAAGAAGAAGCGCCGTCACAATTATCGCCGCAAGGCCGGCCATCGCCAGCATCACACGCTGCTGAAGATTGTCAGCATCGGCGGGGAAGCGAAAAAGGCAGCGCCGAAGAAGGCCGAAGCCGCTCCAGCTGACACGGCTGACGCGCCAGCCCCGAAGAAAGCCGCCGCCAAGAAGCCCGCAGCCAAACAGGATGACGCCGCCTGATCGGCGCGCGCCCTTTGACGACAGATTGAGGAGACACTCCCATGGCACATAAAAAAGCAGGCGGTTCTTCGCGCAATGGCCGCGATTCGCATTCCAAGCGCCTTGGCGTGAAAAAGTTCGGTGGCCAGGAAGTGGTCGGCGGCAACATCATCGTGCGCCAGCGCGGCACCAAATTCTATCCCGGCACCAATGTCGGCATCGGCACTGACCACACGCTGTTCGCCACTGCGGACGGCCGCGTCCGATTCCACGCCGGCAAGCTGGGCCGCAAATATGTATCGGTAGACATGCCGATTATGGCCGCCGCAGAATAACGGACGACAACAGCGGGTCGTCCACCAGATGGGCGACCCGGTTTCAGCCGGTCCGAACTCCCCCACAAGGGAAGCCAGACCGGAAGAAGCAGCAAGGGAGACGGGTCGCCCCCGCGCTCCCTTTTTTGTGTCTGCGCTGCATGGCAGCCAGACATCGTAAAGGCCGAACGCTCCACCCACTCCTCCCTTGCGCCTGTCGCCAGTCTGTCACCATCGGGTGTCAGGGGCGGCCCGAAGAAGGAGAGACCATAATGTTCGCCCGCACCGAACGGCTGTTGCTGAGACCCGGTTTCATCGAAGACGCGCCCGAATTGACGAGGGCCGTGGCCGATGAGCGCATCGCCCGCAATCTGGCGCGCCTGCCCTGGCCCTATGCCGAGAATGACGCGCGCGCCTGGCTGATGAGCACCAGCGCTGACCCGCGCCTGCCGACCACGCTGATCACGCAGCGGACCAGCGCCGGGCCGCGCATTGTCGGCGGCATGGGCATCCACCTGACCGCCGATGCGCTGGGCGAGGAACGCCCCGAGATCGGCTATTGGATCGCGCGCCCCTATTGGGGAGTGGGCTTTGCAACCGAGGCCGGGCGCGCGGTGATCGCCTATGCCCGCGCCATCGGCATGGCGCCGCTGATCTCCGGCCATTTCGTTGACAATCCCGCGTCGGGCCGGGTGCTGCGCAAGCTGGGGTTCCGCCCCACCGGGCAGATCGTCAAGCGCTTCAGCCTGGCGCGCGGTGAGGATGTTGCCTGCGTGCTGTTCGAGCAGGGCGAGGAACTGCCAGCCGATATGCCGGTACGAACCCGCTTCGATGAAGATGTGCGCGAGCAGATTCGCCTGAAAGCGGCCTAGATAATCAGCCGCCGCGCAGCCGCGCATAAATATTGACC
>JBOFDB010000435.1:0-2090 GCA_051646545.1 Sphingomonas sp. | reverse complement strand
GCCGGCGACCGTGGTGCGGTGGTATTACACCCCCATGATGCTGAGCTTTTCCGGCCATCTGAAGGCCGATTGCGTCGTCTATGACTGCATGGACGAATTGAGCGGGTTTAAAGGCGCGCCGCCGGGATTGCTCGAGCAGGAAGCGGCGTTGCTGCGGGCGGCGGATGTCGTCTTTACCGGCGGCTATAGCCTCTATGAAGCCAAACGCTCCCGCCATCCCAATGTTCACCCCTTTCCCTCCAGCGTCGATGTCGCGCATTTCGTGCAGGCGCGCGCGCCGGGTGCCGAACGGCCTGACCAGGTTGCACTGCCCCGGCCCCGGCTCGGCTTTTACGGCGTGATCGACGAACGGATGGATCTCGACCTGCTAGCGGCAGTTGCCGATACGCGGCCCGACTGGTCGCTGATCATGCTGGGGCCCGTGGTGAAGATCGATCCGACGGAGCTGCCGCAGCGTGACAACATCCACTATCTCGGCGCCCGCACTTATGCCGAGTTGCCCGATTATCTGCGCGACTGGGACGTGGCGCTGATGCCGTTTGCGATCAACGCGGCGACGCGCTTCATCAGCCCGACCAAGACGCCGGAATATCTCGCGGCGGGCAAGCCGGTGGTGTCGACCCCGATCGCCGATGTCATCCGCCATTATGGCACCATCGCTGCGGTTGGCATTGCGGGTAGCACCGAGGAATTCGTGACGGCGTGCGAGCAGGCGCTGGCGCTGGCAGCGAGCCCGGACAAGGGCTGGCTCAACGAAGTCGATGCCTTGCTCGGCCGCATGTCGTGGGATGAGACCCAGGCACGGATGGCAGCGTTGATCGACGCCGCCATTGCCAAGACGCGGATTGCGCAGCCCATTGTCTCGCCTGATCGCTGGCCCGCCGGGCCGGGGCCGCATTATGACGTGATGGTGGTCGGCGCGGGCTTTGCCGGCGCGGTGATGGCCGAGCGACTGGCGGCCGATGGCGGCAAGCGCGTGCTCGTCGTTGACAAACGCCCGCATATCGGCGGCAATGCCTATGACCGGCCCGATGCGGCGGGGGTGATGATCCACCAATATGGCCCCCATATTTTCCACACCAATAGCGATGAGATCGTCGACTATCTGTCGCGCTTTACCGCCTGGCATCCCTATCAGCATCGGGTGCTGGCGTCGGTGAAGGGTATGCTGGTGCCGATCCCGATCAATCGGACGACGCTCAACCGCCTTTACGGCCTCAACCTTGCGGATGACGATGCCGCTGCGGCTTTCCTTGCCTCCCGTGCCGAGCCGGTGGCGGTCATCGAAACGTCGGAAGATGTCGTCATCTCGGCCATTGGTCGCGAGCTCTATGAGACGTTCTTTCGCGGCTATACCCGCAAACAATGGGGCATTGACCCCAGCGCGCTCGACAAATCGGTGACCGCGCGCGTGCCGACCCGCACCAACACCGACGACCGCTATTTTACCGACAAATTTCAGGCGATGCCGCGCGACGGCTATACCGCGATGTTTGAGCGCCTGCTCGATCATCCCAATATCGATATCCTGCTCGGCACCGATTATCTGGAAGCGCGCGAGGCTTACCCGCACAGCCACCTGGTCTTCACTGGCCCGATCGACGAATATTTCGGCTATCGTTACGGTCGCCTGCCCTACCGGTCGCTGCGTTTTGAGCATCAGACGCTCGATTGCGAATGGGCGCAGCCGGTCGCCGTGGTCAATTATCCCGACGAGGCGGTGCCCTATACGCGCATCACAGAATATAAGCATTTGACCGGGCAGCAGCACCCGCAGACCAGCATCACCACCGAATATCCCAGTGCCGAGGGCGATCCCTATTACCCCATTCCGCGTCCGGAAAATCAGGCGCTCTATCGCCGCTATGAAGCGCTGGCGGCGGCGGAAAGCGATGTCACGTTTGTCGGGCGGCTGGCCACTTACCGTTATTATAACATGGACCAGGTGGTGGGGCAGGCCCTGGCAACTTACCGCAAACGGTTCCAGCCCGGGACGCCGCGCGCCCTGCCGGTGGTGACGTCGGCAGTCACCCGATTACCAGCCGCCGCTTAAACCTGGCCGCGCCCAAGACGGGACACTCTTGATACCG
>JBOFDB010000468.1:0-1168 GCA_051646545.1 Sphingomonas sp. | reverse complement strand
ACATCGCCCATTGCCTGTGCGAGCCGTGCCTGCCTGAGCCAGGCCGTCTGCGCGAACATCCCCACTGGCCCCACGCGCTCACGCTGCGGTGCGGGACCGGACATGGAACGCAACAGCGCCGAGAACGGATCTTCCGGGTCCTCAAAAACGTGCAGGTGGATATCATCAGGGTCGATTTCGGCCAGCCGCGCCGCCGCTGCCACTGCCTCTTCCAGCCCACCAAATTGATCGACCAGTCCCAATTGCCGCGCCGTGCCGCCGGCCCACACGCGGCCCTCGGCAATCTCGCGCACCCGCTCCACCGGCAGTCGCCGTGACCGCGCGACCAGCCCGGTGAACCGGCCATAGATTGCCTCGACATTCGCCTGCGCCACGGCATCGAAGGCGGGGCTGACCCCGCCGACAATATCGGGCTGGCCCGACAAGGGCGTGGTCGTGATCCCGTCCGCCGTCACCCCGATGTTGGCCAGCGCGCGCTCAAAGCTGGGCAACACCGCGAACACGCCGATCGACCCGGTGATGGTGTCAGGCTCGGCAAAGATGCGGTTCGCTGGCGTCGCGATCCAGTAACCGCCTGATGCCGCGACATTGGCCATCGACACAACAACCGGCAGTTCGCGCGCCCTCGCTTCGAGCAGCGCGGTGCGGATCTGTTCGGATGCGACCACGGAACCGCCCGGTGAATCGACGCGCAGGACAATGGCCTTCACGCTCTCATCGGCGACTGCCGCCAAGATGTGCCGCGCAATCGTATCGCCGCCCGCGCCGCCCGCCGGGGCCTCACCATCAACAATCGTTCCGACCACCGGGATCAGCGCAATCCGCTCACCGCCCGTTTCGGCGGGGTTGGCGCGGATATAATCGGCCATCGCGATGCGCGGGTAGCGCCACGGCCTGCTGTCATCGGGCGTGCTGGTCAGCGCCGCGACCCGACGGCCGAACTGCAACCGGCTGCCGATCCAGTCAACCAACCCCGCTCTGAGCGATGCCCGCGCCATGCTGCCGTCAGCAGCGGTGATCGCCGCGGCCGTATCGGCGACATAGCGGTCAATCTGCGCGCGCGGCCGGGCGGCGGCGATTTGGGTGCGCCACTGGTTCCACAATTCGGTGGCATAGGCCTGCGCGGCCGCTTCGGCCTCGGGCGACTGGTCGGCGCGCAGAAAGGGTT
>JBOFDB010000555.1:0-1491 GCA_051646545.1 Sphingomonas sp. | reverse complement strand
CGAAAGCCCATGGGGGGCGCCGTCTGACCAGTTGCTGTTCGGCCGCATCGGCGCGGTCCGGCTCGTCTTCCTGCCACGCCATGGGCGCGGCCACCGCATCAGCCCGTCAGAACTCAATGCGCGAGCCAATATCGACGTGCTGAAGCGCGCGGGCTGCACCGACATCCTCGCGATCAGCTCGATCGGCAGCCTTCGCGAAGAACTGGCGCCGGGCAAATTCGTGGTCGTCGATCAGTTTATCGATCGCACCAAGGGGCGGCCCTCCAGCTTTTTCACCAGCGGCATGGTCGCGCACGTTTCAATGGCTGATCCGGTGTGTCCGCGCCTGTCGGCCTTCGCTGACGCGGCGATCACGCGGGCAGGCGGGCAATCGACGCTGGGCGCCACCTATCTAGCGATGGAAGGCCCGCAATTTTCCACGCGCGCGGAAAGCCTGCTGTATCGGAATTGGGGGGCCGACGTAATCGGCATGACCGCGATGCCCGAGGCCAAGCTCGCGCGCGAGGCCGAGCTGCCTTATGCGCTGATCGGCATGGTCACCGATTATGATTGTTGGCGCGAAGAAGAAGCGCATGTCGAGGTGACCGAAGTCATTGCCCAGATGCACGCCAATGGCGCGCTGGCACGCGCAACGGTGAAGGCCTTTGTCGAGGCATTGCCGCCCGAGCGCGATCCCTCGCCTTTGGATACGGTGCTGGACCATGCCCTGATCACCGCGCCCGACGCGCGCGATCCGGCGCTGCTCGCCAAGCTGGATGCCGTGGCGGGGCGGGTATTGGGGGGCGCCTGACAGCCTGCCTTGTTCAATTGCAATGCCGTCACTCCGGCGAATTCCGGCAGTCGCTGGAGGCTTGGTCGACAACCGCTGGTGTTGCTACCCCCGCACCACCCCCACATCGCTGAACGGGCGGGGTTCAATCGGCGGGACCTGGCTGTCGTTGAGCTCGCATTGCCAAAAGCCGACATCGACCCAGCGGCCCTGTTTATAGCCGATCTGGCGGTAAAGCCCGGCGCGCTGGAAACCGACCGATTCGTGCAATCGGATCGATCCGTCATTGGGCAGGGAGATGACGCCGACGGCCTGGGTAAAGCCCTGCGCGCGCAACGTGTCGATCAGTGCCTCATAGAGCAATCGCCCCGCACCCTGACCCTGGATCGGCCCTGACATATAGATCGAGGTTTCGACGGCATAGCGATAGGCGGGGCGGTCGCGGAACTGCCCGGCATAGGCATAGCCCAGCACGCCACCGCCCTCTGGATCGCCATTGGTTGCGACGATCCAGGGGTAAAAGCCATTGGACGCGGTCATCCGCGCGCGGATGGCGCGGGTGTCGGGCGCCTCGGTTTCAAACGAAACCGTGCCGCTCAACACATAGGGAGCATAAATGGCGGCGATGGCGGCGGCGTCGTCCGCCGTCGCCGCCCGGATGGCGATCACAGCCCGATGCGCGCCAGTGCCAGCGTCCACAGGCTGGTGTCGGCGGCGGGAAT
>JBOFDB010000397.1:0-12679 GCA_051646545.1 Sphingomonas sp. | reverse complement strand
CTTCCCGCGACAGCCCCCCAAACAACCCTGTCTGGCGGCTGTCGGCGCTATTCACGGGCTGTTCAACGCCCGCTGCCTAGGGCAAAGCGATCATGACGATGAAGAACCTGTCCTTTCTGCTCCTGGGGGTGCTGGCGCTGGCGCAGCCGGTGGTGGCACAGCGCCATCGCGAGGCGGATCAGGTGTTCGATGCGACGCGCACCGGGCGCATTCTGCCCTTGCCCGAAATCGAACGCCGCGTCGTCCCGACCATTCCCAACGCGCAATATCTTGGCGTCGACCTGGATTTGGATAGCGGGATTTACACGCTGAAGTTCCTGCGCAATGGACTGGTCATCTGGGTGCAGGTCGATGGCCAAACCGGCAAGATCATCGGCCGCTCGGCCCGCTGACACAGACTGCTGAAGCAGCAGCCAAAAGGGGACTAAGCGATGCGCGTGTTGATCGTCGAGGATGAGCCAAGCCTGGGTCAGCAGCTGAAAAATACGCTGGAAGGGGCGGGCTATGCCGTCGACCTCGCCACCGATGGCGAGGATGGACATTTTCTCGGCTCGACCGAAAGCTATGACGCGGTGGTGCTCGATCTGGGCCTGCCTGAGATTGACGGCCTCACCGTCCTCGACCGCTGGCGCAAGGAAGGCAAGGTGATGCCCGTCCTCGTGCTCACCGCGCGTGACAGCTGGTCGGACAAGGTGGCGGGGCTCGATGCTGGCGCCGACGATTATGTCGCCAAGCCCTTCCAGTCAGAGGAATTGATCGCTCGCCTGCGGGCGCTCATCCGTCGCGCGTCGGGCAATGCCTCGTCGGAACTGATCGCGGGCGATGTCCGGCTCGATACCCGATCGGGCAAGGTCACGCTGGCGGGCGAGCCGGTCAAGCTGACCGCGCAGGAATATAAGCTCTTGAGCTACCTCCTCCACCACAAGGGCAAGGTGGTGAGCCGCACCGAGTTGATCGAGCATATTTACGACCAGGATTTCGATCGCGATTCCAATACGATCGAGGTATTTGTCACCCGCATCCGCAAGAAGCTGGGCCAGGACGTGATCAGCACGGTACGCGGTCTGGGCTATAGCCTTGATGATCCCAATGGCTGATCGGCGGCGCGATGGCTGAGGCGGATGCCTCGTCGACGGCGGTGACGCCGGCCACGGCGTCGCGCGCTGGCCCCAGCGTGCGGACGAGCGGTTCGCTCAGCTGGCGGATGATCTCGGTCGCGGCCTTGTGGATTACCGTGCTGCTGGCCGGCGGCGGCTTTGCGCTTGATCGGGTGCTGGTGAGCGCGGTGACCCGCAATTTCGACGACCAGCTCGAATATGTGCTGCAGGCGATGATCGTTTCTGCCGAAATCGGCCCGGAAGGCGAAGTCGTCTTTACGCGTGAACCTGCTGACCAGCGGTTTTTGGAACCTTATTCGGGGCTTTACTGGCAAGTCAGCGCGCCGGGGCATGAGGATTTCCCGTCGCGGTCCTTGTGGGACCGGCGGCTGGCCTATGGCGGCCACCATAATGATCTGTCGATCCACCAATATGACAGCACCGAATTCCCCGACGAGAAGCTGCGCGTGCTGGAGCGCGACGTGCAGTTGCCGGGCTCGCCGGTGCATTGGCGGTTCAAGGTCGCGTCCAGCCGCGCCATTCTCGACGCGCAGATTGGCGCGTTGCGCAAGACGTTGCTGTTTTCTTTCCTGCTGCTGGCGCTGGGGCTGATCGGTCTTGCCGCATTGCAGACTTTTTACGGGCTGTGGCCGTTGCGCAAAGTGCGCGAGGAAATCGCCCGGATGCGCGCCGGCAAATCGCGCCGCATTGACGAGGCAATGCCGATCGAAGTGGCGCCGATGGTCGAGGAGCTGAACGCGCTGATCGCGCATAACGACCGCCAGGCGGAAGAAGCACGCGCCCATGCCGGCAACCTTGCGCATGCGCTGAAAACGCCGCTCACCGTCATCATGAACGCCGCGACGGCAGAGGCCGACGATCTTGCGCCCACCGTCATCCGTGAGGCAGCGACGATGCGGCGGCAGGTCGACCACCACCTCGCGCGCGCCCGCGCGGTGGGGCGTCGCGGCAATGCGCATAGCCGGGCAGCGGTATGGCCGAGCCTTGAATCGGTCGAACGCGCGGTTGCCCGGCTTTATCCCAAGGTGCGGTTCGACATGGACGGCGCCAAGGATTTGTCGGTCCATGTCGAGCGGCAGGATCTGGACGAAATGCTCGGCAACCTAATTGAAAACGCGGCAAAATATGGCGGCGGCAGCGTCTTTGTCACGGTGCGCGCGGCGGGCGATTATGTCGAATGCCTGGTCGAGGATGACGGCATGGGCATCCCCGAGGAAGAGCGTAGCCGCATTTTCGATCGGGGGGCGCGGCTCGATACCGGCAAGCCGGGGACCGGCCTTGGCCTTGCCATTGTGCGCGACGTGGCCGAAATCTATGATGGCGGCGTGTCGCTGGAGGAAAGCGAGGACCTTGGCGGCCTGCTCGCCCGGCTCAGGCTGCCGGCGGCACCCTGAAAACGGCGCTTTGCCCCCGATCACCCCCTGGGGGGCGGGTTGGACGGGCCGCTTTGCCCAAGCCGCTTGCCAACCCATGCGATGATCGATGCCCTTTCTGCGGCGCGCGTCTGAACTGCCCGCTATCCCATCCGTTTTCCCGGCATCGATCAGGAGATGCAGCATGGACAATGGATCGGGGCGTTTGTCACGTCGCGCGGTGGTGGGCGGCGTTGGTGCCGGCGTGGCGACGGCAGCAGCAACGGCGGGCATGGGGCGGGTGCCCCAGTCCAGCGGCGAAACCGGCGGCACCGCACCGCCGCTGACTGATCCGCGCGAAAAATACCCCAAGCCGCCGTTCGAACGCCAGAGCCAGCCCTGGCCGGGCCTCGCCTCCAAAATGGTGCCGGTGCCTGACCATGGCGAGCGGTCCTATAAAGGCTCCGGGCGGTTAGCGGGACGCAAAGCACTGATCACTGGTGGAGATTCGGGCATGGGTCGCGCCGCCGCCATTGCCTATGCCCGCGAAGGCGCCGACGTCGCGATCAACTATTTCCCGTCGGAAGAACCCGATGCGCGCGAAGTGATCGACTTGATCCACCAAGCGGGGCGCAAGGGCGTCGCCATCCCCGGCGATTTGCGCGACGCCGCGTTTTGCCGTGACTTGCCTGATCGGGCGCGGTCGCAATTGGGCGGGCTCGACATTCTGGTGATGAATGCCGGCCGCCAGCAGGCCAAGCCATCGATCCTCGACATCAGCGATGATGATTTCGACGCGACGATGAAGACCAATATCTACGCGCCCTTCTACATCATTCGCGCGGCGTTGCCGCATCTGCCGCCCGGCTCGGTCATTATCGGCACAACGTCGGAGCAAGCCTATGACCCGTCGCCCGATCTCTATGATTACGCCCAGACCAAGGCAGCGACGATGAATTACGTCAAAAGCCTGGCCAAGCAGCTGGCGGAACGCGGCATCCGCGTCAACGGCGTGGCGCCCGGGCCAATCTGGACGCCGCTGCAGGTATCGGGCGGTGCATCGATGGAAAAGCTTCAGCAATTTGGCGGCACGTCACCGCTGAAGCGGCCCGGCCAACCCGCCGAACTTGCCGGCATCTATGTTCGCCTGGCTGAGGATGGCGGCAGCTACACCACCGGCAATGTCTATGGCGCCGGCGGCGGGCAGGGGCAGCCATAACGCGCCTCCTCCGCGCCGGATGCCCCCGCTCAGAACAGGAATGAATAGCGCAGCGCCCAGCCATAATCGTCGGGCAGCGCGGCGATGTTGTTGGGGTCGCGGCGCCAATAAAGGTGGGTGTCGAACGCGCCGGGGCCGAAGGGGCGCGAATAGGCCATCTCAATGTCCAGCTCGCGGCCCGTCGGGGCTAGATTGAGCCGCTGCGTTGTGAAGCCATCGGCGCGGGCGGCCCAATAATCATAGCTGGTCGGCAAATCGAGATCGATGCCGCCATGCGACACGCGGAACGGCTGGGCAACGCGCACCGACAGGGTGTCGCGTGCGCCGAACACGCCCGTCTTGCCGATATCGGCGGCAAAGGCGTCGGTGCGGATCAGGCCCGATCCGCTCAGCCCGGCACGCACCCGTGCCAGCGTCCAGCCCTGCCGCACGCTGCCGCCGATCGACCAGCCATGGCCGGGATTGAGCCGCGCTTCGCCATCGACGAACCAGCTTGTCGCCTGCGCCGCGCCCAGCGCATCGCCAAAATGCGCGCCCAGCACGGTGCCGCGTTCGTTCAGCAGGCTCGCGGTCCAGGCCAGCGACAACGGCCCGAAACGGCGATCGGCAGACAGCGTCGCCCGGTCATAGCCATAGCGGTTCGGCGCGTAATTCAGGGCGTTGGGTCGGCTGTAATCGGTGATGTCGGCATGGCCGGTTTCGATGCTGCCGGTCAGTCCCCAGGCGCCAAAGCGGTGGCGCAGCGCAAAGGCATTGCTGCTCGCGCCGGCAAAACCCAGCTCGCGCACCGGATCGCGTGCGATCAGGAAAGCGGGGTCGGCGCGGCCCGCCAGTTGCGCGCTCAACACCGGGGCGCTTGTCGACATGCCGATGGCGAAGCTCGCCCGCTTGCCCAGCCTGCCGGTAACGGTTGCCGCGACGGTGCGGGCAAGCTCGGCATCCTGCGCGGTCAGGTTGAGGCGCGCAATGCGTGTTCCCTCGCGGTCGGGCGTGATGGTGACGGCGACGGTCGCCCCGCCCAGCGCGGCGGCATAGCTTTTCTGCCGTGCGATCAGCGCCGCGCTCAGCGGCTGGCTGGGCGTCGCGAGGCGCAAGGTATGCGCAAGATCGATGGCAAAGGCGCGGCCATAGCCATCCAGAATCACCGCGCCCAGCCCGCTCTGCTTGGCATCGCCCATTGGTGCCGACAGCGTGGCATTGGCGGTCACCGATACAGGCGCACGCGTGCTGGACAGCGACGTTGACCCCAGCGGCTGGAACGCGCGGGTCAGGTCGAGAATGCCGTTGCCATAGGTTGCGTCAACGCCCGGGGCGCCCGCGTCGCGCGCGCTTTGGAACAGGATGTTGACGATCTGTGCGCCGGTCAGTGTCGGAAAGGCCTGGGCAAGCAGCGCGATCGCGCCCGAAATTTGCGGGGCGGAAAAGGAGGTGCCGGTCCACAGGAAGGGAGTGTTATGATTGTCGGGCGCGCGGACATTTTCGCCGACCGCCGCCAGATAATGTGCGGCGCCCGCACCTGCCTTGTCGCTGAAGGTCGATATCTGGTCCAGCGTGTTAACTGACCCGGCGATGATCACGAGATTATGCGAAATCGCATTGTTTTCCGCAATTTGGGCGAGCGGATCGGGCTCGACGGTCGAATCGTTGCCGGCCGAAATCACGATGATGATGCCCGCCGATGTCGCGCGGTCGATAGCGGTCAGCAGCACACTGCTGGCGGGCGACCCGCCGAGCGAGATATTGACGACGCGCGCGCCGTTCAGCCGGGCGACGTCGAGCGCGGCGGCAATGTTGGTGTCGTCATGCTTGCATCCGCCGCTGCTGGCGCAACTGCCGGGATTGTCGGTTCGCAGGATCAGCAAGGTCGCGTCGAACGCCACCCCCAGCGTGCCGACATCGTTGCGCCGCCCGCCAAGCGTGAAGGCAACTGCGGTGCCATGGCCGCCTTCGTCCTGGATCGTGCCGGTGCCGGCAAGATAGGTTGAGGCAGGGTCGATACGGTTGCCAAATTCCTGGCTGTTGAGGTCAATGCCGCTGTCGATCACCCCGATCTTCACGCCCAGGCCGGTTGCGTTCCGGTTATAGGCGGCCAGCGCGTTCATCGACACCGCCCCTACGGTCGCGCGATATTCGGCGGTGTCGTAGCTCGACGTCGGCGAAGGGGTGGGGGTCGGTGTCGGCGTGGGGGTTGGTGTCGGGGTCGGGGTGGGCGTAGGGGTTGGCGTGGGCGTCGGTGTTGGCGTCGGGATGGTGGCAACCGGTGGCGTGCCCCCGCCGCTGCCCGAACTGCACCCGGCCAGCGCCAGCATCGCGACCATTGCGGTCGATCCCAGGTAAAGATGTCCGTTACGCATATACCGTCCCTCCCGCTTATCCTCATCATCGCTGGTTAGCGTTGATGAATATTTTACGCGTCGCGCTTGCCCGGATTATCTTTCGCTGCCTTGCCCGCCCCGCTACCAGCGCCTAAGGCGTCGCCCGCATGGACGCGCGCCTCGCCTCTATTCGTAACTGGATTTTTGATCTGGACAACACGCTCTATCCGGCGAGCGCCAATCTTTTCGTCCAAATTGACGAACGGATTACCGACTATCTGGCGCGACGACTGGAACTTGATCGCGTTGCCGCCCGCGCCGTGCAGAAGAATTACTTCCACACCCATGGCACCACCCTGTTCGGCATGATGGCCGAGCATGGCGTCGATCCGCATGAATTCCTGGCCTATGTCCATGATGTCGAGATGGACGTGCTGAGCCATGACGCGCCGCTGGTCGCCGCGATTGCGCGTCTGCCGGGGCGCAAGCTCGTCTTCACCAATGGCGATGTGCCTTATGCGTTGAAAGTGTTGGCGCGGCTGGGCCTTGCGGACAGTTTTGAGGCGATCCACGACATCCACGCCATGGCCTATGTGCCCAAGCCCGCGCTCAGCGCCTATCAGGGGCTGCTCGCAACCCATGGCCTCAACCCGGTTGAAAGCCTGTTTGTCGAAGATATGGCGCGCAACTTGCGGCCCGCCAAGCAGTTGGGCATGACGACCGTCTGGGTCGATAATGGGTCAGAACAGGCGCCGGGCGATGACGACCGCGCTTTTATCGATTTCACCACGCGCGATCTGGCTGCATGGCTGGGCGCCATGATGGAGGGGGCATGACAGCGGACATAGCAGCGACGATCGATGCAGCGTGGGAAACCCGCGACACCGTTACCGGGGAGACACGGGGCGCGGTGCGCGACGCGATCATCGACGCCATCCGCCTGCTCGACTCAGGCGCGGCGCGCGTCGCCGAACCCGATGGCGCGGGTGGCTGGCGCGTCAACCAATGGCTGAAAAAGGCGGTGCTGCTGTCGTTCCGCCTGAACGAGATGATCGAGATTCCCGGCGGTCCCGGCGGCGCGTCGTGGTGGGACAAGGTACCGTCCAAATTCGAACATTGGAATGCGGGGCAATTCCGCCAGGCAGGCTTCCGCGCGGTGCCGGGGTCGATCGTGCGGCGCGGCGCCTTCATCGGCAAGGGTGCGGTGTTGATGCCAAGCTTTGTCAACATCGGCGCCTATGTCGGCGAAGGCACAATGGTGGACACATGGGCAACCGTTGGCAGCTGCGCCCAGATTGGCGCCAATGTCCATCTCTCGGGCGGCGCGGGCATTGGCGGCGTGCTGGAGCCGTTGCAGGCTGATCCCGTCATCATCGGCGACGGCGCGTTCATCGGCGCGCGCGCGGAAGTGGCGGAAGGCGTGCGGGTGGGAGAGGGCGCGGTGCTCTCCATGGGCGTCTATCTCGGCGCCTCGACCAAAATCATCGAGCGCGCGACGGGCAAGGTGCATCGCGGCGTCGTGCCGCCTTATTCGGTCGTCGTGCCGGGGTCGATCGGCGGCGGCGACGGCAAGCCCGCGCTTTATTGCGCCGTCATCGTGAAGCAAGTCGATGCTCAGACGCGTTCCAAGACCAGCATCAACGAACTGCTCCGCGACTAGGGTCACTTGTCATGAAACCAATCCGTTCGTGCTGAGCTTGTCGAAGCGCCGTTCTTCTTCGCGAAGCAGTGCAGCCCCTTTTGGCTGGCTGGCAAAGCCAGCCGCTCAGGACAGGCTTCGACACGCTCAGGTCGATCGGGCTAGGGTTCCTTTTTGATCACATACCGCTCTTGTCGCATCGCAGCAGTTCAGGAACAGGGGAATATCAATGCCCAAGGCCAGTAAGGTTCTCGACCGTGTCCTCGTCCTCGAAATGGTCCGCGTGACCGAAGCCGCCGCGATTGCCGCCGCTAAGCAGGTCGGCCGCGGCGACGAAAAGGCGGCGGATGCCGCTGCGGTGGAAGCAATGCGCGAGGCGCTGAATGGCCTTTATATGGACGGCACGGTGGTGATCGGCGAAGGCGAGCGCGACGAGGCGCCGATGCTGTTCATCGGCGAAAAGGTTGGCTCCGCAATCGGCAAGGGCCCCAAAATCGACATCGCGCTCGACCCGCTTGAAGGCACGACCATCACCGCCAAGGCAGGCCCCAACGCGCTTGCCGTGCTGGCAATCGCCGAAGAAGGCTGCCTGCTCAACGCGCCCGACGTTTATATGGACAAGATCGCGATCGGGCCGGGCTATCCCAAGGATCTGATCAACCTTGACGCGAGCGTGGCGGACAATGTGAAGGCGCTCGCCAAGGCCAAGGGCGTGAAGCCGCGCGAAATCCGCGCGCTGGTGCTCGATCGGCCCCGTCACGAAAAGATCATCGCCGAACTGCGCAAGCTCGGCTGCAGCATCATGCTGATCCCGGATGGCGATGTCGCCGGCGTCATCGCGACGACCAATCCCGACACCAATATCGATCTTTACATCGGCCAGGGCGGCGCGCCTGAGGGTGTGTTGGCGGCCGCCGCGCTGCGCTGTGTCGGCGGGCAGTTCAAGGGGCGCCTTGTTTTCCGCAATGATGACGAGCGCGCGCGGGCGCACCGCTGGGGGATCGAGGATCTCGACAAGCAATATGATCTGAAAGAACTGGCGCGCGGCGACTGTATTTTCGCGGCGACCGGCGTGACGGACGGGTCGCTGCTTGGCGGGGTCAAGCAGGTCGCTGGCAAGCTCGTTACCGAGAGCGTCGTCATGCGCGCGTCGAGCGGCACCGTCCGCTGGGTGAAGGGCGAGCGGCGGATCGACTGATCGCCAAGACGGTCAAAAGGAACACGCGTCGCAATGGCGGGGTTGGTCGGCATGGAAGGAACCGCCATGACCGAAGACCCCGCCGTCAAACCGACCGAAACGCAGCAGCGCCCCAATCTTTCTACCGAACGTCCGCAAGGCGCCGGCGGCGATCAACCCGCGACCGAGACGCAACCGCGCCCCAATTTGTCGACCGAACATCAGCCCGACGGCAGCGCCCGCCATCCGACCGCCGGGCTTGATCGCGGCCGCAAGCCGACGCCCGATGGCGGCAGGAAATCGTCGTTCATGCGGAATAAGTAGGTGAGCGCGAACCTGCCCACGTGAATTGTCGTCATTGCGAGCGAAGCGAAGCAATCCAGCCTGCGTACCGGACCCTGGATTGCGTCGTCGCTGCGCTCCTCGCAATGACGATAGCTAACATGATCTTTGGGCAAGCGACCGTTGCATCCTTGCTTCAACCCTTTAGCATCCCTCCGAGATCATTGGGAGGGAACGACATGCGTTTGGCACCGATTGCGTTGATCTTGGCGGCAGTTGCAGGGTCGACGGCGACGCCCGCCTTGCCGCAGGACAAGCCCGCACAGCCCGCCGCGCCGTTCACTTTTGAAAAAGTGATGGTGCCGATGCGCGACGGCGCCAAGCTTGAGACGGTCATTCTGCGCCCGACCGGCAAGACCGGGCCGTTGCCCATCCTGTTCCAGCGCACGCCCTATGGCGTGCCTCAGACCGCGCTGTCGGTTGTGCCCAAGCCGTGGCAATCGCTGGTCGATGATGGCTATATTTTCGTCTTCCAGTCGATGCGCGGGCGCTATGGATCAGACGGCAATTTCACCATGTCCACCGCCGTTCATCCCGGCAAGCCCAAGCTGGTCGATGAGTCTACTGACGCCTATGATGCGATCGACTGGCTGGTCAAACATGTGAAGCCCAATAATGGTCGGGTCGGCATGTGGGGCGTTTCATACCCCGGCTTCACGGCGGCGGTGGCGCTTGTCCATCCGCATCCCGCGCTCAAGGCGACAAGCCCGCAGGCGGCGTGGATCGATTATTGGCAGAATGACGATCTGCACCGCAATGGCGCGCTAAGGCTGAGCTACATTCCCGATTGGGTCTATGGCCTGCAGGTGAAGAAAGAGACTTACGAAGACTTTCCCTACGACACCAACGATACCTATGATTTCCTGCTGCGGATGGGGCCGGTCGACAATCTCGACAAACTCTATTTCAAGGGCCGCATTCCGCTGTTCACGTCGTTGATGGAGCATCCCAATCACGACAGCTTCTACACCGACCAGAATTGGCAAAAGGCGCTGGGCAAGACGACGGTGCCGACGCTCAACGTCGCGGGTTTCTGGGATCAGGAAGACCCCTGGGGCAGCTGGCAGATTTATCGCCAACAGGAAAAGAATGACCCCAATCATCTGAACATCATGGTTGCCGGGCCATGGGCGCATGGCACCTGGCAGGGCAAGATGGATATGCTGGGCAACATCCCGCTCGGCCGCGACACGGGCGAGGAATTCCGCGAACAAATCCAGCGGCCCTTCTTCGCTTATTGGCTGCACGGCACCGGCGCCAAGCCTGATTACGAAGCGCGCATGCTGCAATCGGGATCAAATGTCTGGAAAACCTATGCAAGCTGGCCGCCGGTCGGCGCGGTATCGACCAGCCTTTATCTCCACGCCGATGGCTCGCTCAGCTTTGATGCCCCGGCAGCGGGCGAGGCGTGCCGCGACTATATCTCCGATCCGGCCAATCCCGTGCCGTTCCGCGAGCGGCCGATTTCGCCGACCTATCCGCGGCCCGAATGGCGCTGGTGGGAAAGCGCCGACCAGCGCTTTGTCGATCACCGACCCGATGTGTTGAGCTGGGTATCGGCGCCGCTTGATCATGACCTGACCGTGACGGGCGAACTTGCCGCCGAACTGATGGCATCGACCACCGGCACCGACAGCGATTTCGTCGTGAAGCTCATCGACGTGCTGCCGCAGGACGCGCAAAAGGTGGACGAAAACGCGCCTTATGGTGCCTATCCGCGCCAGCTTAACGGCTATCAATGGCCGATCGCGATGGAGGTGCGGCGCGGCCGTTTCCTGAAGAGCGACACCGATCCGCAGCCGCTGGTGCCGGGGCAAGTGACGAAATGGGATGTGCCCCTGCGCGACCATGACCATGTTTTCAAGGCGGGCCATCGCATCATGGTGCAGGTCCAGTCGAGCTGGTTCCCGGTCATCGATCGCAACCCCCAGACCTTCGTCCCCAACATCGCCCATGCGAAGCCCGAGGATTTCGTTAAGGCCACGCAGAAAGTGTGCGCCGGCTCGCGGATCGTGCTGCCGGTGATGAAGTAACGGCGTGCGCGCCTTGCCGAGGCGCGGCAGCAGCGTCATATTATGGCGATGGCCACGCTGAATTTTTCCTTGCCCGATGCAGCAAAGCGCTGGGTGGAGGCGCGCGTGCGGAGCGGCGGCTATCGGGATGAAGCCGAGCTGATGCTCGACCTTATCCGTCGCGAGCAGGAACGGGACGATCGCATCGCCGCAATGCAGCGGCTGGTTGATGACGGTCGCAACAGCGGGATCAGCGGTGAGACGATGGCGAGCATCAGAGCCCGCGCTCTTGATCAGATGGGACATGGTTCGCCCGAGTGAGCGGGACTTACCGGCTGACGCGTCGCGCCGTTGAGGATCTGGTCGCGATCTATATCAGCGGGGCGGAGCAATTTGGCGTCGATCAGGCCGATGTCTATCATCAGGACCTTGCCGATATTTTCGGCTTCTTGACGCGCTATCCGCGTGCCGCTCGTTTACGCGACGAAATTCGGCCACCGGTCAGGGCCTATCCCCACCGATCGCATCTGATCATCTATGATCTTGATGACGATGACACCGTCGTCATCCTTCGCGTTCGCCACGCCAAGGAAGACTGGCAGCGCGACGATCGTTAACGGCGCTCAGCCCCGCGCCTTGGCCCGGGCGTCGGCGATCTGTTGCTGCAGTTCCTCAAGCGGCAGGGCGGAGGAGGTGACGTGGTCGCCAATTACCCAGCTGGGCGTGCCGGTCATGCCGAGTTGCCGGGCAATGGCGAGATTCTGGTTGATCTCGGCGTCGAGCGACGGGTCGTCGATCGCGGTTTTGACTTGCGCTGGCGTCAACTTGGCGGCAGCGACGGCGGCATCGATGCTTTGCTGGCTGATCGGCCCGCCATCATAGAGCGCCTGGTGGAAAGCCGCGAACTTGCCGGCGCGGGCGGCAACCAGGCTGTAGCGCGCGGCGACCTTGCTGGCGTCGGACAGCACCGGCAGCTCGCGATAGACGATTTTGACGCCCGGATCGGCCTTTAGCAGCGCGTCGATCGTCGGCAGGCTCGCCCGGCAAAAGCCGCAATTATAATCGAAATACTCGATGACGGTGACGTCGCCCTTGGGGTTGCCGGCCCAGGCATTGCCCACGGGCGTGACGATCGCGGCACGGTTGGCGGCGATGGCCTCGCCATTGCGCCGCTCCTCCAGCCGCTTCATTGCCTGGGGCAGAATGTCGGGGTGTTCGAGGATATAGTCGTGGACCACCCGCTCCAGCCGGGCTTGTTCGCCAAGCGACGGTGCGCGGCCCTGCCACAGCAATGTCGCGCCCGCGCCCGTCAGCGCGGCGACAAGCACCACCAGCGCCGCAAATAGCGGGTTTTTCGCCAGCCGTTCGATCATCGCCGCTTCTTGCCCTTCTGGTCATCGAGTTCGTTTTGCGAGGCAAGCGCGATGTCCTGGGCGCGGATCCAGTCGGGCGTGTTGGGCTTCAGGCCCTGGAGCGCGGCGCGGCCGCGGCGCGCGGCGGGGGGG
>JBOFDB010000445.1:0-1587 GCA_051646545.1 Sphingomonas sp. | reverse complement strand
GCGCCAGTGCCAGCGTCCACAGGCTGGTGTCGGCGGCGGGAATGGCGCCGGGGGCGAGGCCCGCGCATTCCAGGCAGCGCGCCTGCACCGATCCGCCCTGGGTCAGCCGGCGGATATCGCCCACGGCCTGCGCCAGCAGCACATGCTGTTGCCGCGCAACCAAGGCAAAGGCGTCGCCGTCTGCGCCATTGGCATCGTCATCGTCATTTTTGTGGAGCAGATTGTTGAGCGCAGCTTCCCAGTTGCTGGGCTTTTTCTCCAGATATTCGGCGTGGACCTTGGTGGGGTCGAGCTTGGCCCGGCGGGCCGCTTCGGCAATCGCGTCGTCGAGCGTGCCGAAACGATCGACCAGCCCCAATTGATGGGCGCTGCCGCCAATCCAGACGCGGCCCTGGCCGATCTCGTCCACGCGCTGCGTCGTCAAATGGCGCGCCTGCGCGACGCGGCTGATAAAGCGCTGATACCCCGCCTCGATATCGGATTGCAGGATTGAATCGAATACCGAATTGGTGCCGCCAAACACATCGGGCTGGCCGCTGAGCGGCGTCGTTTTGACGCCATCGGCAGTGATGCCGATCTTCTTCAGGCTGTTCTCGAACGTCGGGATGATGCCGAAAATCCCGATCGACCCGGTGATCGTGTTGGGTTCGGCAAAGATGGTGTCGCCCGAGGTTGCCACCCAATAGCCGCCCGACGCCGCGACCGAGCCCATCGACACCACCACCGGCAGCCCCTTGGCTTTGGCGGTAAGGATCGCCTGGCGAATGCGTTCGGACGCCAGCGCGGATCCACCTGGCGAATCGATGCGCACGACGAGCGCTTTCAGATCCTTCTTGGCAAGCCCGTTAAGGACGGCCTTGGCAAGCGTCTCGCCGCCAGCGGAACCGGGGCCGGCGCTGCCGTCGACAATGTCGCCGGCGACGGTCAGCACGCCGATGGCGTCGCCGCTGCTCGGCAAGGGATTGGCGGCGACATAATCGTCGAACTTGATCGTCTTAAACGCGCCTTCGCCCTTGGTCGTGTCGGTACCGGCGAGTTCGGCCACGCGCTTGCCAAAGGCGATCGGGTCGCCCAGCTTGTCGACCAGGCCCGCTTTCAAATTCGCGGCGGCCATGTCGCCATTTTCGGCTTTGATCAGCTGATCAGGCTGGGCCAGAAAGGCATCGACCTGCGCCTTCGGGCGCGCTTTGGTCACCTGGTCGCGCCAGTCATCCTTGATCGCGGCATAAAGCGCCTGGCTTGCTTCCTTGGCTTCGGGCGACTGATCGGTGCGGATATAGGGCTCGACATAGGATTTGAACTTGCCGACGCGATAGACGTGGACGTTGACGCCCAGCTTTTCGATCAATCCCTTATAATAAAGCTGGCTGCCCCCCGGACCCATGAAGATGGTGCCGCCAAGCGGGTTCATCCAGATTTCGGAGGCGTTGGCGGCAAGGCGATAGCCGCTGTCGGTATAGGCAGTCGCATAGGCAAGCACGGGCTTGCCGGCCGCGCGCGCGGCGCCGAGGGCATGGCCAATCTCGCTCATCGCGGCAGGATAGCCGCCCGCAAACCCATCAAGATTGACGACGATCGCTTTGACCT
>JBOFDB010000564.1:0-1987 GCA_051646545.1 Sphingomonas sp. | reverse complement strand
CGTCGCGACCGCCAGGTCCATCCACCCGGTGCGCCGCACCAGCACCGGCGTATCGGGCGCGGCCGCCGCCAGCTGATTGGCGAGCTTTAGCGTCGCCGCACGGCCGGCCGAGATCAACACGGCGGCCTTGCGCGCAGGGTCAAAAACCGCGAGCCGCGCCGGGTCTGCGGTCTCGACCGCCAGCAGCGCGAGCCGATCTCCTCCCGCGGTCAGCGCAATCGCCCAGCCGCGCCGCAGCGCGTCGATCGCACGGGCAGCCGCAATCGGGTTGGCTGCATCGCTCACAAGGCTAGCGCCGTGATCATGGGAACATGGTCGGACGGCTTTTCCCAGCTGCGCGCCGGCTCGATCACTTCGTGCGCGACGGCGGCGGCTGCGACTTCGGGGCTTGCCCACATATGGTCGAGCCGCCTGCCGCGATCGGACGCGGCCCAATCCTTCGCGCGATAGCTCCACCAGGTATAGAGCCGCTCGGGCGCGGGGACGAAGCGACGGCCAAGATCGACCCAGCCATGCGCCGCTTGCAATTTACCCAGCGCCTCCACCTCCACGGGGGTGTGGCTCACTACGTCAAGCAGTTGCTTGTGGCTCCAGACGTCCGATTCGAGCGGCGCGATGTTGAAATCGCCGACCAGCAAGGTCGGTTCGGCGAGTTCTTCCGACCATCGCGTCATCCGCTCGACAAAATCGAGCTTCTGGCCGAATTTGGGATTGAGATCGCGATCAGGAATGTCGCCGCCGGCCGGCACATAGACATTGTCGAGCCGCAAGCCATTGGGCAGCCGCACGCCAATGTGGCGCGCTTCGCCATTGGCCTGCCAGTCCAGCCGCCGTTCTTCGATCAACGGCACGCGGCTGACGATGGCGACGCCATGGTGCATGCGTTGGCCGTGGATGACGGTGTGGCGATAGCCGAGCCGGTGGAACAGCGCATGGGGAAAGTCATTATCGACGACTTTGGTTTCCTGCAGGCACAGAATGTCGGGCGCATGATCGCGCAGGAATTTCTCGACAATGGCGCTGCGGAAACGGACCGAATTGATGTTCCACGAGGCGATACGAAGCTGTTCAGCCATGGCCGCGATGTAGTCTCGCCCCGCGCAACTCGCCAGCCCCGGATTGGCAAAAGGAAAGGCCCTCGTTCCGGGGGCATGGAACGAGGGCCGACCTAGCGTTCGTCACGCAGGCTGGAAACGGCGACCTTCAGGCAACAGGGGGAAAATCCTGACGGGCCGTCTCCGCACTGTCGCTTTTATCGCGCCCAAGCTGTCGCCACGATGAATGAACTTGTCGGGGTTTGTTCAGCTTGGCGCGTCGCCCCGGTCAACGCCCCCGCCGCGTGGGATCGACCCAGTCGAATGCATTGCCGGCAATCGGCACCCCGAAACGCTGGTTGCTCAGCCGCACGATCGTGCGATTGTTCTGCGCATCAAGCGCCACCCAGCCGAGCAGCGTCAGCCCCCCCGGGCCGCCGCCGCCATGGGAAAACGTCAGGGTGATGCGGCCATATTCGGGATGTTTGGGGTCCCGCGCCTCAACCGACAACAGCCGGGGGTCGACGCTTGGCACGACATGGGCAAAGCGCGCCAGATCATTATCGGGGTTGATCAGCACGCCCAGCGGCGAATTGCCGATCGGCCAACGCTGTTTCTGGCGGACCGAATAATCGATAAACCACAGCGCTTTTCCATCGCCGACGATCAGGATCGGCACGCCCTTTTCATATTGAAAGCGGATGCGGCCGGGCTTTTTCAGCGTCAGCGTGCCGGTCACCACCTTGCCATTGCGATCGGTCTGCGAAAAATCCGCGACCATGCTGTCAATCCCGCGCAGATGTGCCTGCACTTTGGCGAGATCAGCATCGGGCGCGGGTGCTGCGGCGATGGCGATGGGCGCGGCAAGCGCCCCGACGCCAAGGGGCAGCGACAGGGACCAGGCAAGGGATATCTTCACGGCAGACCTTTTGGAGTGCGAGGGAAGCCAGGCC
>JBOFDB010000102.1:0-2373 GCA_051646545.1 Sphingomonas sp. | reverse complement strand
AAGGAATCGACGCCGGCGCAGCTCGCTTATATCGTCCAGCATGGCGTCAAATATAGCGGCATGCCCGCCTGGCCCGCGCAGAGCCGACCAGATGAGGTCTGGCCCGTGGTGGCGTTTCTGCGCGCCATGCCCAGGCTTGGCTACGCCAAGTTCGATGCGCTCGCCAATGGCGGCGCGGGGTCGGGGTTGACCAAGGCTGGTATCGCGCCGTTCGCGCCGCCCGAAAAACTGCGCCCGTTCAGCCTCTACGCCCCCATCCAGAACAGCAACAGCGAGACTGTCTATATCGAGCCGACTTACGGCTTTGATAGTCAGGCGAGCGTGCGTGATCCGATTGCCAATTGCGCGCGCTGCCATGGCGCCGACGGGCGCGGGCGACCGGGCGGGCGTTTCCCCAATTTGACGCTGCAGACGCCGACCTATCTTTACGACGCGCTGATGTCGTTTGCGCATGGTACGCGCAAAAGCGCCTATATGCAGGTCGTCGCGACGCAATTGTCCGATGCACAGCTCGCGTCGCTGGCGCGCTATTATGGCGCCATGGCGGCAGCCGCATCCCCGCAAGCCACGCCTGATGCAGCGATGAAAGCGGAGGGCGCCCATGTCGCTGCCTATGGCATTGGCCAGAAAGGCGTCGGCGGTTGCACCAACTGCCATGGCGCGGAGGGCAGCGCGCGCGGCATTCCGCGATTGGAGGGCCAATCCTATTATTATCTGGTCGATCAGATGCGCGCTTTTCGGGCGGGCGGTCGCGGTGTGACCCATGGCGTCAACCCCATGCGAGCCATCGCGCATAATCTGAACGATCACCAGATCGCTGCCGTATCGGCCTTTTATGCGGCCACCCCGCCGACCGCCAAGCCGGTCGAGGCGGCGCGCCAGGCAGCCGCGCGGTGAGCGGCGCCGCCCCGCCCGACAGCGACGATGACGCGGTGGAAGAGGAAAAGAACAAGGTCAGCCTCGACCCCCGTGAAAAGCGCGAAGTGCAGCAACGCAAGGCAGTGGCCGCGCGGGTGGTGCATGAAGTGGTCCGTCTTCAGGGCATAGAGGAACTCGAACGGCCGATTGCCTCGTTGCTCTGGTCGGGCATTGCAGCGGGCCTCGCGATCGGGCTGTCGGTGCTGGGGGTGGCGGCGCTGACGGTCGCGTTGCCGCCCTCGCCGATGCGCAATGCGATCGCCGATATGGGGTATGCGCTCGGCTTTGTCGTCGTCATTCTGGGGCGGTTGCAGCTCTTTACCGAAAGCACCGTCACCGCGATCATTCCGCTGGCGACGCATCCTAGCTGGCAGAGCCTGGGCCGCACCGCGCGGTTATGGGGCGTGGTGCTGAGCGCCAACTGGCTGGGGACTTTTGCCTTTGCGCTCTATGTCTGGGCGGGCGGCGTCGGCCAGCCGGCGTTGCGCGACGCGATGCTTGAGGTGTCGCGGGCGACGCTGCACCGCGATGCCATCAATGTCTTCCTGAATGGCATACCGGCGGGATTCCTGATCGCGACGCTGGTATGGGCGCTGCCGACGGCCGAACAACAGAAGCTCTGGCTGATCATCCTGCTGACCGGGATGATCGAGCTGGGCGGTTTCAGCCATGTCGTTGCCGGATCGGCTGAGGCATGGCTGACGGTGCTGGCGGGCGAGCAGGGGTTGGGGAGCGCGGTGTTTGGCTACATCCTGCCAGCACTGGCGGGCAACATCATTGGCGGATCGGCACTATTCACCCTGCTCGCCCATGCCCAGGTGCGGCAGGAAATCGCGACATAAATCCGGTGGCAGACGGCCAATCGCGCTGATATGCTTGGCTAAGTCACGGGGGACGTCAATGAACGGGCAGCCGACACATTTGGGCTTGATGGGCTATGCCATTACCGCCGTCATCATCATCGCGGTGCTGGCGCTGCGGATGCGGGGGCTGCAGCGCAGCCGGACGCTCAGGATCGAACAATTATGGATCGTGCCCGCGCTCTATACCCTTATCGCGGTGTCGGTGCTGATCAACGCGCCGCCATCGCCGCTTGGCTGGGCGTTATGCGCGGTGGCGCTGCTGCTGGGCGCGGCGCTAGGCTGGCAGCGGGGCCGGATGATGCGGCTGACGGTGGACCCGGAGACGCACGCGATCAATCAGCAAGCGTCACCCGCCGCGCTGATCTTCATCGTGGTGCTCATCGTCATCCGCTCGGGCTTGCGCGGGATGGCGCAGTCGGACGTGACGGGGCTGCATTTGAGCACGCTGGTGATTGCCGATGTTCTGGTGGCAATGGCGCTGGGGCTGATCAGCGTCCAGCGGCTGGAAATGTATCTGCGCGCCAAGCGATTGTTGGCGGAAGTGCGGACATAGCGCTCACGCCCCCGCCATTGCGCGCTCGGTTTTTTCGCG
>JBOFDB010000308.1:0-2347 GCA_051646545.1 Sphingomonas sp. | reverse complement strand
CCCGCCAAGTCATCATCGGCAGCGCCTCGTCCAAAACCGGCTTTGCGACCGCGCATTATCTGCGCGCGCTCGCCCAGCCGCCAGCCGCGATCATCGGGCTCACCTCGCCCGGCAATATCGCCTTTACCGAGGGGCTTGGCCTGTATGACAGGGTGCTGAGCTATGACGCGGTTAGCGCGATCCCGGCGGGCCCCAGCGTCTATATCGACATGTCGGGCAATGGCGCGGTGTTGGCGGCGGTCCACCAGCATCTGGGCGACGGGGTGGTGGCGAGCATCGGCGTTGGAGCGACGCATTGGGACGCGCCGCGCCATCGCGCGCCGCTGCCCGGTGCCCGGCCTGCCTTTTTCTTCGCGCCCGCGCAAATCGCCAAGCGCGATGCCGAATGGGGCCAGGGCGAAGTGCTGCGCCGCGCCAATGCCGCCAATCTGGCGTTTGCGCGCGGCCTGGGCACGACGCTCAACATCCGCCACCTTTCAGGCGCCGAGGCCATCGCTAGCTGTTATCGCGACATGGTCGCCAACGCCGTCGCGCCGACCGACGGACTGATCCTGTCATTCTGAGCGCGCCCCGGAGTTTTTTGGCTCAGCCGGCGCGCCGGGGGTTGATCAGGGCGTGTCGCTCGGTCCGCCCTGGCCGCCGCCGCCGCCGGGCAGCGCGCCGACGGTACCGATATTGCCGAACAATTGCTCAAAGAAACTGCGCTTGCGGCCCAGCGTCGGCGTGGTCTTGCGATAGGGTGTCACGTTGCTTGCCAGTTCCAGCCCGGTCTTGCTGACCGACGTGACCGTGCCCTGCTGGTCGAAACGGATGCGAATGGCTTGCTGCCCGGTGGGCTTGGGCTTGGTGAAGCCCAGATATTTGGTGTCGCGCGACAGATAGAACCACTCATTCTCATTGAACTGCGCGGTGAAGGTGGGGTCGCCCAGCACTTTTTGCACCGACGCCTTGTTGTCGATGCGCGGCTGCACCGAATTGACCAGATCGGCATCGATGACATAGCCGGCATGGCCCTTGAGCGACGTGCACCCCGCCACCGACATGCCCCCCGCCAGCGCCAGGGTCAGCAGGGCAGGCTTCATCGCAACGACACGCATTCATCTCTCCCGGCGCGCGCGCACTGCCCGCGCATACGCCCCCGGTGCGGCATTGCATCGCGGGCCGATCGCCTCAATATGCCGCATCGCGCGGTCAAACAAGGCCGCGCGCCCGAGAGAGCCGTCCATGGGATTATTCGACCGTTTTCTGCGCCCCCGCCACGGCATCGATGCGAGCCCGCTTTACACCGCCGTGGTCGCGGCGGGCCGCGCCCCGCACTGGTATGTGGCTGGCGGCGTACCCGATACGCAGGATGGCCGGTTTGACATGATCGCGACGGTGCTCGCCCTGGTGCTGATCCGGCTGGACGGGGAAGCGGCCGGCGCCCCGCTGGGGGTTGCGCTCACCGATTTGTTCATTGCCGACATGGATGCGCAATTGCGCGAACTGGGCATTGGCGATGTCGGGCTGGGCAAGCAGGTGGGCCAGATGGTGGGCCTGCTCGGCGGGCGGATGGGGGCTTATCGCGACGCGCTTGCCGGGGGCGATCTGGGCGAGGCGCTGATCCGCAATCTTTATCGCGGCGTGGCACCGGGCGCAGCGGCGCTGGCGCATGTGGAAGCGGCGCTGCGCGCGCTGGCGGCGGGGCTTGCCGGGCAATCGCTCGCTGATCTGCAGGCGGGGCGGCTGCCATGACGCCCGAATTTTCGCGGCCACAGCGGATCGACACGATCGGCACCGCGCCGCGCTCCATCGCGGTCGAGGCCGACGAGCAGGAACGGGCAGCCCTCGCCATGCGCTTTGGCCTGATCGGCATCGAGGCGCTCAGCGCGCGGTTTGACCTATGGCGCGACTCAGCCGGCATCGTCGCCAGGGGGGAGGTGACGGCCAGCGTTACCCAGGCGTGCATCGCCACGGGGGCGCCGCTTCCCGCTGCCATTGATGCTCCCGCCCTGATCCGCTTCGTGCCCGAAGACAGCCTGGACGGCATGGCCGACGACGAAATCGAGCTGAGCGAGGATGATTGCGACGTGGTCGGCTATTCGGGTAGCGCGGTTGACCTGGGCGAGGCGGCGGCGGAAACGATGGCGCTGGCGCTTGATCCCTATCCCCGCTCGCCCGACGCTGATGCGGTGCTGCGCGCGGCGGGGGTCAAAAGCGAGGCGGAAGCGGGGCCATTTGCCGCGCTGGCGGCGCTCAAGGCCAAGGCCGGGGAGTAAGGTTCCGGCTTCCAGTCGTCATCGCTGTCGGCGCAGGGACAGCATTGCGCCAATCGCCAACAACGCCTCAATCATCCTCCGGCCCCAGT
>JBOFDB010000345.1:0-1661 GCA_051646545.1 Sphingomonas sp. | reverse complement strand
ATTCACGCTATGCAGATCGTCCAAAAACAGTGCAGACCGAGTGTCGCGCCGGCCTCCGGAAAAAGGATTGCGCCAGATCAAACGAATCGCGCGCCAATCAGGCCGGTCCGGCAGCGTCGACTCGACCCGGGCGTAAGTTACCAGACATTTCGGGTGCAACGCGCAACCCAGCCCTGGCCTAACGCCAGACCACCATCGTTGGGCGGCGCCTGATTCGCTTCGAAGATGCTCGCCCCCCCGGCTTCAAGCTGCCGGCGCAAGGCTGGCATCAATACGGCATTCATCGCACAGCCGCCGCCAACCGCGATTTTCGCCACTTTTTCCCGGTCGACCGCAGCCAGCAGCCATTCGGCCAGGCCGGCGGCCAGCGTGGCATGGAACAGCGCCGCACCGTAGGGCGCATCGGCGCAATCAGCCAGCCGCGACAACAGCGGCGTGAAATCGGCAAGCTGACCACGCACGACCATCCCGCCCGGCAACGGGTCGACGGTGCCATGCGCGGCGGCCAATCCTTCCAGTTCCATCGCCGCCTGCCCTTCGTATCGCGCCTCGGCACGCAAGCCGAGCAAACCGGCGGCGGCATCGAACAGCCGCCCCAGACTGCTCGTTGCCGGGCAATTGATCCGCCGTTCGAGCATCATCGTCAGGCGCGCGCCGTCACGCCCCGGATGGCGCCGGCCGATGAAATCGGCGATTTCCGCCCGTCGACCGCAGGCCTCGAGCGCGCTCGCCGCCATCCGCCACGGTTCGCGCGCGGCGCGGTCGCCCCCCGGCAGGCACAGTGGCAGCAAATGGCCGAGCCGCCGGCAGTCGTCCCCGTCGACCCGGAGCAGTTCGCCACCCCACAGGCCGCCATCCGGACCGAGACCGACACCGTCGATCGCCAGTCCGAGCAACGGTTCATCAAGCCGATGTTCGGCGCAGATCGCGGCGATATGGGCATGATGATGCCCCACCGCCACGGCGGGCACGCCCCACTCGGCGGCCAGACGCTGCGCCAGACGGGTCGAATGGAAATCCGGATGCAGGTCGTGCGCAATCAGCTCCGGCGTTACATCGAGGATGCCCAGCAGGTGACTGACGGTTTCTTCGAGAAAGCCGATCGTCGAAGCATTGTCGAGGCTGCCGATGTGCTGCGACAGGAAAGCCTCGCTGCCTTTCAGGACGCAGATGCTGTTCTTCAGGTAGGCGCCGAGCGCCAGTACGGTCGGCCCGTCGCCGGCCAGCGGAACCGGGACCGGCGTATAGCCGCGGGCCCGGCGGATGAAGGCGGGCCCTGCGCGCATTACGGAATCGTCACAACGCACCACGATGTCACGGTCGTGGATCAGGAAGGCGTCGGCAATGCCGGCGAGACGCGCCAGTGCCTCGTCGTTGCCGACGACGAGCGCCTCGCCGTGCGGGTTGGCGCTGGTCATTACCAGCATCAACTCGCTCGCTTCAGCCAGCCACCGCGTACCGGCCGGACGCTCCGCCGCCTCGTGCCAGAGCAGCAGGTGCAGGGGCGTCGCCGGCAGCATGACGCCGAGCCAGGCCAGCCCCGGGGCGATCCCCTCAAGCTCTGCGTCGGCCTTTGGACAAAGCACGACAGGCGCCGCCGGGGCCTGCAACAATGCCAGCCCGGCTTCCGTAATTTGCGCGTGCGCGATGAACGACGCGGC
>JBOFDB010000058.1:0-4945 GCA_051646545.1 Sphingomonas sp. | reverse complement strand
CAGGACAAGGCCAGCCGCAGGCGCGCGAATATCGAGCCGACCGTTGCGGGCGTTGGTTTCGGCAAGCTGCGCCTGCGCGACTTTCACGCGCGCTAGCGCCGCGTCGCGCGTTGCGCCCTTGCGATCGAGATCGGCCTTGGAAATGAAGCCGCGATCCACCAGCGCGCGCGCGCGATCAAGCTCCGACTGCGCGATATTGGCATCGGCCTGCGCCACCTTGATCTGCGCCGCAAGCGACTGGGCCGTTTCGGTCTGCACCGATCGATCGACACGCGCGAGCAGCTGACCGGCCCGCACCCATGTGCCGGGCTGGACGTAAACGTCGCGGACCACGCCACCTTCGCCGACAACGCCGACCGGCATATCGATTCGCGCCGCCAGCGAGCCGGTCGCATTGATCGTGCGCGCGACCAGAGTGCGGCCAGGGACCATGACGGTGACCGGCGGAATTTGCGATTTGGCGTCGACGGCGGGGGCAGCGGGCTTGGCCGTCACCATACGCAAGGCCATAATCGCCAGCAGCACGACAAGGGCCACCCCAACATAAACGGGCCAGCGCCGCCGCGATGAGGCGGGCCCGGGCAATCCCAACATGGTGTCTGTGTCCGTCACCCGCGACTCGTAATTCATTGTCGGCACTTTCAAATTCCAGCCTGAACCGAGCCTGAGCGGCCCCACCGCGCCATTGCGCGTATCACTGTATTAGAGTAATATATCACTGAGCTCAAGCGTTGGTTTCGGTCGATGTCGAGCCGGTGAGCGCGCCGCCTTTGGCGCTTTTGGCGGGTCGGCACAAGATGGGAACGCGTCGGTATAGACGGTTTTTCAGGGTTGCATCATGCCGCAGCGCGGGCAAGACAATCGGGCGTACCGTTAGGGATGGGAGGAACGGGCATGCTGCTCCACAACAGCTTCTTCGGTTGGATCATGATCGGCCTGGTCGCCGGCGTCGCCGGCAAGATCATCATGCCGGGCAAGGATCCGGGCGGTTTCGTGGTGACAATCTTGATCGGCATCGCGGGGGCCTTGCTGGCGGGCTATGTCGCCGAGGCGCAGGGCTGGCACGTCGAAAATGGCTGGCAAAGCTATGGCGCGGCAACCGCGGGATCGGTGGTGCTGCTGGCGCTTTACCGCATCGTGGCGGTCCGTCGGCGCTAGCGCGCTTCGCAGTCGGCAATAAAAAAGCGGGGATGGATCGCTCCCTCCCCGCCCGGTGTGTCATGCAGACCGCTCAATATTTCTGCTGGCGCTCATATAAGGAGCGATAATGCTGGATGCGCGTGACGCGCAGCCCCGGCATGCCCGAGCGATCGATGGCGCGCTGCCAGCCGGCGAATTCCTCAACCGTCAGGTTATAGCGCGCGCAGACTTCGTCGACGCTCAACAGCCCGCCATTGACCGCGGCAACCACTTCCGCCTTGCGCCGGACGACCCACCGCGTCGTGTTGGGCGGCGGCAGCGAATCGAGCGTGAGCGGCTCGCCGAGCGGTCCGATCACCTTGGCAGGGCGGATTTTCTGGTTCTCGATCATGCATACCTCAATCGGGCCGGGGGGCCCCCTTAACTCTATAACGACCAATATCGCGTGGACTTGAACAGCAATTGAAACGGCGCGGTAAACGCCATGTTCATTCGCGTTTCCAATCTGCTATCGACGCCGCCATGGCCGCGTTGAACGCGCCGGCGGCAGGCGCGAGCAAGCCTGGGCCAGCGGGTGCCGCGCCACGGCGCTGTTCCACCCGAGCGGTCGGCGTGGTCGATTGCCGCGCCGCCACCCCGATCAGGAGCACCGCCAGATCAGACGGCAAAGGCGTTGCCCCTGCTTCCTGATCAAATCGCGTAAAGCTTAAATCCACCAACCCGTCCTTGGCCTAAGGTGCCGAAACGAAAGGGGGTTTAGCGAGCCATGCTGAAGGGTCGGTAAAGCGGCCGGAAATGCTTTGGCAATCTCCATTACCGACCAGGGTTAAAGCGGCGGCGGCTTTGCATCGGCGCGCGTCAAACCCTATGTGCGCTGCCCTATGATCGATGCCGATTTTCAGTTGACGGGCGCCATGGCCAAGCAGCGCATCGTCGTCGCCATGTCGGGCGGCGTCGATTCCTCGGTCGTGGCGGCGCTTGCGACGCGGACCGGCGCGGAGGTGATCGGCATCACGCTACAGCTTTATGACCATGGCGAGGCGGTCGGCCGCGCCGGCAGCTGTTGCGCGGGTCGCGACATTCGCGATGCCCGCGCGGTGTGCGATCGGCTCGGCATCGCGCATTATGTTTTCGATCACGAAACCAGCTTTCGCGCGCAGGTGATCGACGATTTCGCCGATGAATATCTGGCCGGGCGCACCCCCATTCCCTGCATCAAGTGCAATATGGGGCCCAAATTCACCGATCTGCTGCACATTGCGCGCGATCTGGGGGCGGATTGCCTGGCGACCGGCCATTATGTGCGCCGGGTGATGGGCAGCAATGGCGCCGAGCTCCACCGTGCGATCGATCCGGCGCGTGACCAAAGCTATTTCCTTTTCGCCACCACCCAGGCGCAGCTCGATTATCTGCGCTTTCCACTGGGCGGGATGGAAAAATCCGCGGTGCGCGCCATCGCCGCCGATATCGGCCTGCCCGTCGCCGCCAAGCCCGACAGCCAGGACATCTGCTTCGTCCCCGATGGCAATTATGCGGGCCTGGTCCGCAAGCTGAGGCCCGAGGCGGAGACCGGCGGCGATATTGTCGATCTTGGCGGGCGCGTGCTGGGGCAGCACAAGGGGCTGATCCATTACACCGTCGGCCAGCGGCGCGGGCTGGAAATCGGCGGCACGGCCGAGCCGCTTTACGTCGTGCGGCTCGATGCCAAGGAGCGGCGCGTCATTGTCGGCCCGCGGGCGGCGCTGGCGGTGGCAGCGGCGCGGCTTTCGGGCATCAACTGGCTGGGCGGCGAGATGCGCGGCAAAATGACCGTCAAGGTGCGATCAATGGCCAAACCGGTGCCCGCGCAACTAGTCAGCGATCGGGTGGTGTTCGCGGCGCCCGAATATGGCGTCGCGCCCGGCCAGGCCGCCGTCCTTTATGCCGGTGATCGGGTGATGGGCGGCGGCTGGATCGAGGAAACCGAGGCCGCTTTGGCGGCGGCTTGATGGGGCCGCCGCCATGTCGGTTGCTAGGCCCCGACCATGCCCTTTGATTTTGCCGCGAAGCTCTTGCGCAGCTTGTTGATTTTGGGCGGAATGACGGCAAGGCAATAGGGGTTGCGCTGGCCTTCGCCATCCCAATATTGCTGGTGATAATCCTCAGCCGGATACCAGGTCGTCGCAGGTTCGATCGTCGTCACGATCGGCTGCGGCCAGTCGGCCTGAGCGCGCTGGATGCCGACACGGGCGGCCGCCTCCTGCTCGGGCGAGTGTGGGAAAATCGCCGATCGATATTGCGTGCCGACGTCATTGCCCTGGCGATTGAGCGTCGTCGGGTCGTGCGTCGCAAAGAAAATGTCGAGCAGGTCGTGATAGCTGATCTGATCGGCATCATAATTGATGCGGATCGCCTCGGCATGGCCGGTATCGCCCGAGCAAACCTGTTTATAGGTCGGCTCGGCGACGTGGCCGCCAATATAGCCGCTTTCGACCTTCTCGACGCCGATCACGTCGTTATACACCGCTTCGGTGCACCAGAAGCAGCCGCCGGCAAAGGTCGCCGTTTCTGTCGCCATGGTAAAAACTCCTTCGCATGATTTCGCCCCTAGATAAGATCGATGGCGCCGGGAACAATCGGCCCGGGGGCACATGCATGGGCTTTAGGGAGCATCGATGATGCAAAAGGGTGCGGTGCTGGTGACGGGCGGCGCCGGCTATATTGGCAGCCACGCCGTGCTGGCGCTGGCGGATGCAGGCTGGCCGGTGGTGGTCATCGACAATCTGGTGACGGGCTTTGCCTGGGCCGTCGATCCGCGCGCCACGCTCGTCAAGGCCGACATCGCCGATGACGATACCGTCCGCCGCACGATACGCGAGCATGGCGTTGTCGCGGTGATGCATTTTGCCGGATCGGTGGTGGTGCCCGAATCGGTCAGCGATCCGCTCAAATATTATCGCAACAACACCGCCGCCAGCCGATCGCTGATCGAAAGCGCGGTGGTGTCGGGCGTGAAGCATTTCATCTTTTCCTCGACCGCGGCGACCTATGGCATCCCCGACGTCGTGCCGGTGCGCGAGGACAGCGCGACCAAGCCGATCAATCCCTATGGCATGTCCAAGCTGATGACCGAGATCATGCTGAAGGACACTGCGGCTGCCCACCCGATCAATTACTGCGCACTGCGCTATTTCAATGTGGCGGGTGCAGACCCGGCGGGTCGTTCGGGTCAGTCGACCGCAGGCGCGACCCACCTCATCAAGGTCGCGGTGGAAGCGGCGACAGGCAAGCGCAACGGCGTCAGCGTGTTCGGCACCGATTTCGCGACGCCGGATGGCACCGGGGTGCGCGATTACATCCATGTCAGCGATTTGGCCGCCGCCCATGTCCACGCGCTTGATCTGCTGATCGCCGACCCCGCCACCAGCCACACGATGAATTGCGGTTATGGCAAGGGATATTCGGTCAATCAGGTGCTCGACGCGGTCGATCGCGTCACCAATGTCACGATCGAGCGCCGCTATGAGGGCCGCCGCGCCGGCGACCCCGATGCGCTGGTCGCCGATAATGGACGCATCCTGGCGACGCTGCCGTGGCGGCCGCAATATGACGACCTTGACCGCATCGTGAAGGACGCGCTGGCATGGGAGCGGAAGCTGGCGGAGCGGGCGTAAGATCCGCGCCTTGTACCTCCGGCTTCCCCGGCGAAGGCCGGGGTCCAGCCTGGAGCAACTATTCCGCGCGGTAGCGCAGGCGCGCTTTCAGGCGCATTTTTCCGGACTGGGCCCCGGCCTTCGCCAGGGAAGCAGTTTGGATGGTGCGAGCC
>JBOFDB010000383.1:0-8222 GCA_051646545.1 Sphingomonas sp. | reverse complement strand
TAGCTGCGGTGCGGGGGCGTTATCACGAAGAAGGCTGTCCATAATCGGCTTCGGCGCCTGTCGCCTTCGCGCTTATAATGAGGTGAAAGCAGACCGTCGCAGAACACCCTCATCAAGCGTCAGGCCCTCGTGCCGAACGCGGTCGTTCATGGGTTCACCCCCTAATACCCCGCGTCGAGGTCCACCACATTTTCCATCGGCGCGCCCGCCAGAAACGCCGCCAGATTGCGGCTGAACAACGCGGCGGCGCGCTGGAACATCTTGGTCTGGCTGCGTCCTGACAGGTGCAGGGTGTGGATGGTGTTGGGCGCGCGCCACAGCGGGTGTTCGGGCGGCAATGGCTCGGGGCTGACTACGTCGAGGAACGCACCGCCCAGCCGCCGCGCGGTGAGCGTCGCGATCAGCGCGTCCTGATCAACCATGTCGCCGCGCGCGATGTTGATCAGCCAGGCGCCCGGCTTCATCGCGGCCAGCTCGTCCGCGCCAATCATCGCCTTGGTCTGGTCGGTTGAGGGCGCGGCCAGGATCACCCAGTCAAATTCGCCCAGCCGGTCGCGCCATTGGTCGGGCGTCAGCGTGCCGTCGCGGCCCGATCGCGTCACCCCCGTCACCACCACGCCGAACGCGCGCAGCCGATCGGCAATCAAGCCGCCAATCGCGCCCATGCCGATGATGAGCGCGTTGGTTTCGAACAATTCGGTCTGGCCGGGCGCGCTGATCGTCCATTCGTGGCGGTCGGCGATGCGCACGACTTCATCGAAACGCTTGGCGGCGACCAGCACGCCCATCACCGCATATTCGGCGACGGCCAGCGCATTGATGCCGACGCCATTGGTCAGCACGGTGCCTTGAGCCTTTAGTCGTCCCAGCGGAAAATGGTCGAGGCCCGCATAGATGGTGCTGAGCCATTTCAGTTTTTTCCCCGCCGCCGCCGCCGCGCCGGTGAGCGCCGGCTGCTGCATGTCAACCCAGGCGATATCGGCATCGACAATCTCGGCCATCGCCTGATCGGGCGTGATGAACCAGGCGACGGTCAGGCCGGGCGGCAGCTGCGGCTCGATCAGCGGGCGCGCAAGCGCGGGAAGGACGGCTTTCATTTAATGTGCGTAGCAAAAATGGGCGGATTAGGGAAAGCGCGTTCAAATCTTCCCCGTTCACAGGGGGCATCGCAAAGCGTTGGTGGAGGGGGTGTGCATCCCTACCGGATTCAGCCGGGATGCCTGCCCCCCTCTACCAAGCCGCTTGCGCGTCTTGGTCCCCCTCCCCATGAATGGGGAGGATTTCTTAGAAGACGGGTCGCCAATCCCAGCCGAGCGGATCGCCGTCCATCACCTCGACGCCGGCGGCGGTGAGTTCATCGCGGATCGCATCGGCGCGGGCGAAGTCCTTCGCGGCGCGGGCTTCCTTGCGCTCGGCGAGGCGGGCTTCGATCGCGGCTTCGGTGAGCGTGGCGGCGGCGGGGCGGACGCGGAGATCGGCGCGGGTGAGGGTAGCGAGATTTAGGCCTAGCGCTTCGTCCATCTCGAGAACTGCGGCGTATCGATAAGCTGGAGGCGCGGATATCGCCATGGTCTGACCGTGTGCGACCACCTCTAAATTTGTCAGGGCGATCGGCGTATTTAAATCTTCACTTATTGCGACATCGAACAACGACAAGTTTGCTTCGTGACTTTCACTGGCTTCAAGAGTTGCACGGTCCGGCAGAGGCTCTGTGACGCTTTCCCTGAGACGCGCCACCGCCATCACCAGCCGCTTCAACCGCGTGCTCGCTGCCGCCAGATTCTCCCACGTAAATTCCAGCTCGCTGCGGTAATGCGCCTGGAGGCACATCATCCGATAGGCGAGCGGGTGGAAGCCCGCGTCGACCAGCGTCTGCAAGCGCAGGAACTCGCCGGTCGATTTCGACATCTTGCCGCCGCGATCCACCAGGAAATTATTGTGCATCCAGAAGCGCGCGCCAGTATCGTCGCAGGAACAGAACGCCTGGTTCTGCGCGATCTCGTTGGGGTGGTGGATTTCGCGGTGGTCGATGCCGCCGGTGTGGATGTCGAACGGGTGGCCGAGATGCTTGAGACTCATCACCGAGCATTCGAGGTGCCAACCCGGCGCGCCTTTGCCCCAGGGCGAGTCCCACTCCATCTGCCGCTGTTCACCGGGCGGTGAGGTGCGCCAGATCGCGAAGTCCTGCGGGTGGCGCTTCCCCGCGACGGGGTCGATGCGGCTTTCGCCGATATCGTCCGATCCGGCGCGAGCGAGGCGGCCATAATCGGGCACGCTGGTGGCGTCGAAATACAGGCCCGAATCGAGCTGGTAGCAATGCTCGGGCGCGATCTTTTTCGCGAAGTCGATCATTTCCTCGATATGGTGGGTCGCGACCGACCAGACATAGGGCGGCGTAATGTTGAGCCGCTCGACATCGGTCTTGAACGCTTGCGTATAATGCGCGGCGATTTCCCAGATCGACTTCGCCTCGCGCGCGGCGGCGCGCTCCATCTTGTCGTCGCCCGCATCGGCGTCGCTGGTCAGGTGGCCGACATCGGTGATGTTGATGACGTGGCGGAGCTTGTAACCCTTCCACCGCAGCACGCGGCCCAGCGTGTCGGCGAACAGGAAAGCGCGCATATTGCCGATATGCTGGTAATTATAGACGGTCGGCCCGCAGGTATAGACGCGCACCAGATCGGGATCGATCGGCGAAAACGGCTCGATCGATCGGGTCAGGCTGTTGAACAGGTGGAGGGGGGCGCCATGGGTCATCGCCGCGCTTCATAGCGCGCAGGGGCGGCGGCGCAACGGCGGGCGCGGCTTCCCCGCTTGTAAAATCAGGCATAGGCTGCTAACGGCCCCGCCATTGCGGCGCAGGCTTGGCTTGCGACGACCCATTTCTATTGATTCGGAGACTGGCGGACTTATGCAAATCATCGTGCGCGACAACAACGTCGATCAGGCGCTGCGGGCCCTGAAGAAAAAGCTGCAGCGTGAAGGCGTTTATCGCGAGATGAAGCTGCGTCGCCACTATGAAAAGCCCTCTGAAAAGCGCGCGCGTGAGCGTGCCGCCGCCGTCCGCCGCGCCCGCAAGCTGGAGCGCAAGCGGATGGAGCGCGACGGCGCCAAGTGACGGCGTTGCTGGCGGGCATCTTCACCCGTCAGCCCGATTATCCCGCCCGTCCCGAGCGCCGCTGGGCCACAGGCGGTATCGGTGAATCCGGCCGAGCGTGTCTCGATACTGCGCGACACGATCGGTCGTCAGGCACCAGCTGATCGGTCGCGGCGGCTCGCCATTTTCCGCCAGCGGTTGCGGGGCGCGCACGGCCTCGCTAAGGCCGCAGCGACCTTTTCCTCTGCCCTCGGGTGATCCTGCATGTCCGTGACCGCCGTTCCCATCCCCCCCACCCAGCGCAGCGCGCTGTGGGCCTTGTGGATCGGCGTGGCCGTGGCGATCGGGCTGGCCATCTGGCTGGCCTTTGTCGGCGCCGCGCCCGTGATCGGCGCCAAGGGTAGCAATGAGGATTTCCTGGCCTATAATCGCACGCTGCCCGGCGTGGTCGAGACGCCGTCGGGCCTGCAGTACAAGGTGCTGAAAAAGGGTGAGGACAGCAAGACACCCGCAGATAGCGACGTTGCGGGCGTGCTTTACGCCGGGCATTTGCGCGACGGCACCGAGTTTGACCGGTCGCAGCAGGTCGTGCCGTTCCCGCTCTCGGGTGGCGCGATCAAAGGCTTCAGCGAGGGGTTGAAGCTGATGCCCAAGGGCTCGGTCTATCGCTTCTGGATCAAGCCCGACCTTGCTTATGGCGTGCGATCGCCAAGTCCCGCGGTACCGCCCAATTCGCTGTTGATCTTCGACGTAAAGATGGCGGGCTTCATCGATCAGAGCGTGTACCGTCAGCTCCAGATGCAGCAAATGCAGCAGATGCAGCAGCAACAGGGCGCGCCGGGCGCTGCACCGGGTGGTGCCGCTGTTCCGCCGCCGCCGCAACCAGGGCAATGACGATGGCGACCACTCCTCCCAAGCCGACCGCACCCGCCACGGCCGCCGCGCGCCCCGCCTGGCTGCTTATTGCCGCAGGGGCGATTGCCGGCATCATCCTGACCTTGTTGGCCGAGCAGGCGGGACGTAGCTGGGCGGCGTATCAGGCGCGGCCCGACACCTATCTTGCTCATAACAAGGCAAGCGATCCGGCGGTCAAGGAAACGCCATCGGGGCTGCAGTATAAGGTGCTGCAGCCGGGCAAAGGCCCGACGCCGACCGATACCGACATCGTGCTGATCACCTATGACGGCAAGCTCACCAACGGCACCAGCTTCGACAAGTCCGAGCAGCCGACGCCGTTTCCGGTGACGGGTGTGGTGCCGGGCTTTTCGGAAGGGCTGAAGCTGATGCAGCGTGGCGGCAAATACCGCCTGTGGATCAAGCCCAGCCTTGGTTATGGCGACAAGGCGGCAGGGCCGATCCCCGCCAATTCGGTGCTGGTTTTCGACATCAGCCTGATCGACTTCAAATCGGAAGCTGAAATTCGTGCGATGCAGGCCAAGATGGCGGCTGGTGGGGCGGGGCTTCCGGGGGCGGGGCAAGTGCCCGGTCAGCCGACGGGGCAATAAGGCTCACACAACCGCCCACCCTCACCCTTCCGCGCCTGACGGCGCTCCATCCCCCTCTCCCAATGGGAGAGGGAAGGCGCCCATCGCGCCAGCGATGGGAAGGGTGAGGGCGGCGCAGTGCTGGGCTGCGGGCGCTGGGCCGGGAGCAGAGGTTTACCGTCCCACGCACCCCAAGGTCGCCGCGTCGATCGCGGTTGCAGCGCCCCTTAGCGAATAAACATCGGCGAAGGGGCCGCCCTTGCCCAGCGTCTCCACGCTCATGCTGCGTCCGGCGCGCATCGCGGCGATGATGGCGGCGTCGGTGCGGGCATCGGGTGCCCAGGCATCGGCATTGCCCGCGACCAGATCAAAGCGGCGGTCGCCGACCGATAGCGTTACGCGTGCCCTGGGGTCGCGTTCGCGGCTCAAACGGATGTGAAGCTGGCCGCGCGCGCCCTGGCCCGGCCAGCTGCCAATCGCGGCAAAGGGGCGCCAGTTGCTGCGCCCGCCCGGTTGCACCGGCGCGCTGATCGCGTAGCAGCGCACCGGGCTGGCGTCGCGGAACGCGCCCCAGCGGTCGTAAATGCCAAGCGAGTCCTTCGCCGCTGCGGGCATGGCGGCGGCAAGCAGGATCAACGCCGCGACTCTCATGCCGGCGCGTGTCCCTTGCCGAGATGAACCACGCTTTCCACCCCCGCCTCGATCATGACCACTGATCCCTGCGGCAGCCCCGGCGCGACGGGCGCCCCCACCAGCGGATCGACCGGCGCCCCCGTCATTACCCCGCGCAGCACGCGCGATGAAATGCCGTGCATGATGATCAGCCGATCACCGGGATCATCATCGGTATCGGCAAGCCAGGCGCTGACGCGCGCGGCAATCGCGGGATAATCTTCGCCGTCAGGCGCGGGCTTTAACAGGCCGGTGCCCGCGTGGATGACGGGGCCGACCTCTGCCATCACGTCGGCGTAATAGCGCCCGCCCCAGCTGCCCATGCCGATTTCGGTCAGCCGGGCATCGGTGCGCGCGGCGTGCCAGTCGAGCCCCAGATGCTCGGCGATCACAGCCAATGTCTGCAAGGCGCGGCCGGTGGGCGAGGCCCATAATGTCAGCGCAGGCCTGGCGCCGAGCAGCGCGGCGAGCGCGGCCCCCATTTCGTCTGCCTGGGCAAAGCCCGTGCGGGTGAGCGGGGTATGGGCGTGATCGCCCTGCAACCGGCGCGCGGCGTTGAACACCGTTTCGCCATGCCGCGCGATAAAGTCGCGCCCTTGCCGTTGCTCGTTTCGCCGCATCGCCGCTGTTTCGGGGGGCTGTGGCGCAATTGCAACGCTTTTCCTTGTTTATCCCCCGTTCATGCAACGGTTGAGGCGGCGAACCATTGGACGGGCCTCGCCCTGTTATTGTCGGGCGTGGACGTGAATTGGAGTTTTGTATGCGTAAAGTTGCTTTCGCCGCGCTGCTGGCGCTTGGCCTCGCTGCCCCCGCTTTTGCCCAGGATGCGCCCCCGGCCGCGCCGACCACCACCGCGCCGGACAAGCCGCCCTTTGATGGCTTCCGCGTCGGCGCCCTGTTGGGCTGGGACGGTTTGCGGCCGGGCAGCGGCCCCGGCTCGTCGATCACCGACGGCAATGGCGCCGATGGCCTGCTCTATGGCGGCGACATTGGCTATGACAAGACGATCGGCCATGTCGTGATCGGCGCGGAAGGCGAGGCCAATGGCTCGACCGCCAAGGCGACCAATTCGCCGGTCAATGGCCTGGGCTTTGGCCGGGTCAAGACCGGGCGAGACCTGTATGTCGGCGCGCGTGTCGGCCTGCTCGCCAGCCCTACGACGCTGGTTTATGTAAAGGGCGGCTACACCAATGCCCGGCTCGATTTGACCGCCAGCAACGGCACCACCGAGACGGGCGATCACTTCAATCTTGACGGCTATCGCGTCGGCGCGGGCGTCGAGCATGCGATCAGCGCGCACACCTTCGCCAAAATCGAATATCGCTATTCCAACTATGGCAATGCCCGGTTTGAATATGCGAGCGGCGGCAACACCAATAATTTCTCGGTCGATACCGATCGGCATCAGGTGGTGGTGGGCTTTGGCTGGCGTTTTTGAAGCGAATTAGCCGAGCGAATCGAGGGTCGGGGCGCTTGCCCCGGCCCTTTTTCACGTTAAGGAAGGAAGATGGTGTCCTGCCTCGCGACCGTTGTCGGCGGGGTGTGAAAGTCAAAGGGCGTTGCGTGCGCCCGGGGGATTGGAATGAAGGCGACGATCGAACGCGCAACGCTGTTGAAGGGCCTCAGCCACGTCCAGTCGGTGGTCGAGCGGCGCAACACCATCCCCATCCTGTCCAACGTGCTGATCGACGCGGCGGCGGATGGATCGCTGAAGCTGATGGCAACCGATCTTGATCTGCAGATCAACGAACATGTCGCCGCCAATGTCGAAACCCCCGGCGCCACCACGGTTTCGGCGCATACGCTGTTCGACATCGTACGCAAGCTGCCCGAGGGCAGCCAGGTGCAGCTCTCTGCGGCGGAAGGGCGGATGACGATCATGGCCGGGCGCGCCAAGTTCAGCCTGGCGACGCTGCCGCGCGACGATTTTCCGGTCATTGCCGAAGGCGATTTGCCGGTCAGTTTTGAGCTGCCTGCCGAAACGCTGAAGCAGATCATCGACAAGACGCGCTTTGCGATCTCGACCGAAGAAACGCGCTATTATCTGAACGGCATTTTCCTGCACGTGTCGGACGATCCGATGCCGGTGCTGAAGGCGGCCGCGACGGACGGCCATCGCCTCGCCCGCGTCACCGTCAAGCGCCCTGACGGCGCCGACGGCATGCCCGACGTGATCGTGCCGCGCAAATGCGTGGGTGAGCTGCGCAAATTGCTGGAGGAGATTGACGGATCGGTTGGCGTGTCGCTGTCGGCGAGCAAAATCCGGTTCGATCTGGGCCAGGCGCTGCTCACTTCGAAACTGATCGACGGCACTTTCCCCGATTATTCGCGCGTCATCCCGACCGGCAATGACAAGATCCTGAAGATTGATCCCAAGAGCCTGGAGGAAGGCGTCGACCGCGTCTCGACCATTGCGACCGAAAAAACGCGCGCGGTGAAGATGGCGCTCGATCGCGATCGCGTGACGCTATCGGTGACGAGCCCCGAAAACGGCACCGCCTCCGAAGACGTGCCGGGCGATTACGCCGCCACGCCGTTCGAGATCGGCTTTAACAGCCGCTATCTGCTCGAAATCCTGGCGCAGGTGGAAGGCGATCAGGTCGAGGTCCATCTGGCCGACGCCGCCGCGCCGACACTGATCCGCGAGAATGACAAGGCGCCCGCGCTCTACGTCATCATGCCGATGCGGGTTTGATGAGCTTTTCCTCTCCCGCTGGCGGGAGAGGATAGCGCAGCTCGCGAGCTTGCTCGCTAGCGGAGCTTGGTGAGGGTTGCAGCAGCGGATGGCGTTGGATTTACCCCTCACCCAGCTTCGACTAAGCCTTTGCTCGCGCAAAGACTAAGTCTGCGCGTCCCTCTCCCCTTTCAGGGGCGAGGGCTTCGGAGGCTTGACTCCACCCTCCTGATTCCTTACTAACACCACTGTCAGTAAGGAATCGCTCGATGCCCCAAATGCCTCCCATGCCCGG
>JBOFDB010000032.1:0-3392 GCA_051646545.1 Sphingomonas sp. | reverse complement strand
GATGTTGCCGCCGGTCTTCAGGCCGAACAGCGTGCCGCGATCATAGACCAGGTTGAACTCGGCATAGCGGCCGCGCCATTCCAGCATCCGCGCGGTATCTTCCGGCCCGAACGGCGTCGCCATGCGGCGGCGGACAATGCGCGGATAAACGTCGAGAAACTGGCGGCCGATATCCTGGATGAACTCGAAATTGTCCGCGAAATTGCCTTCGAGATGGTCGCAGAAAATGCCGCCGACGCCGCGATGCACCTTGCGGTGGGGAATATAGAAATACTCGTCCGCCCATTTCTTGTAGCGTTCGTAATAATTTGCGCCATGCGGGTCGCAGGCGGCCTTCATTGCGGCGTGGAATTCGGCGGTGTCCTGGTCATAGGGCATGGGCGGGTTGAGATCGGCGCCGCCGCCGAACCAGCGCTTGGTGGTGACCAGGAAGCGCGTGTTCATGTGGACGGCGGGGACATGCGGGTTGGCCATATGCGCGACCAGGCTGATGCCGGTCGCGAAAAAGCTGGGGTCTTCGCTCGCGCCGTGGATCGATTTGGCAAAATCGCCCTCAAAGGTGCCGCCGACGGTCGAGACGTTGACGCCGACTTTTTCAAACACCTTGCCCTTCATCACCCCGCGCACGCCGCCGCCGCCCGGCGCGCCCGACGGATCGGCCCGGTCCCAGGCGGTGTAGGTAAAGGCCGCGTCCGATCCTGCCTCCCGCTCGATCGCCTCGAATTCGGCGCAGATCAGGTCGCGCAGATGCTCAAACCAGTGGCGGGCGGCGGTCTGCTGATCGTCTAACGGGGGCATTCAGGGGTTCCTGTTCCGGGTGATGGAGGGGCTATTGGTGGTCGCGGTCAGCGGCGGCTGCCTTGCGCTCGATCAAAGCCTTGATGTCATGACCCATGATGGTGAGGCCGGTGATGTTGGCATCGGTGATCACGACCCCGGCAAGGTTGACATTGTTGAACGTCGCGCCCGCCAGATTGACGTCGTCGAATGCCGCGCCGCCCAGATTGACGTCGGTGAAGCGCGCCGCCGCCATTGAACAATCGGTAAATTCGGTGCCGTCGATGCGACCCGATACGCGCTTGGGTATCGTCACTTCCGCTCCCCCCTCGGGCCAGCCGCCAGTCTGGCGGAGCGCCTCGGCAAGCGCAATCCCCGCTGCGACCGCGACGTTGAGCGAGCGGCGGCCGGGGAGGAGGGGAATGGTGACGCGCGCATCGGCGCGGGCATGGACGTGCGGCGGCACCCCGCTCGATTCAGCCCCCATCAGGATGATGTCGCCGGGGGCAAAGGCAAAGCGATCCAGTCGTTCCGCCCCTTGCGTCGTCATCAGCACCAGTCGGCCCGGTGTTGCCGCCAGAAAGGCGTCCCAATCGGCATGGCGGTGGATGTCGGCCTGGCTCGCATAATCCATGCCCGCCCGCGCCAGCGCCCGGTCGCTATAGGCAAAGCCCATCGGCTCGATCAGGTCGACCGGCACGCCTACGCACGCCGCCAGCCGCAGCATGGTGCCGACATTACCGGCGATATCGGGCTGGTAGAGGGCAAGGCGCATCCGCAGACCCTATGCCGACAGCGCAAAGACACGTCCAGCGCGAGCATATCGGCGCGTCGGCGGGCTCGGCAATATGGTCAAATTGCTGTTGGCAAAGTTGCGGATGCGCGTCTATCAGGCGCCGAATCGTCGCTCCTGATGGGGGTGGCGAGGGTCGGTATTGCGGGCGCCCGCAGCGCAAGCCGCGATACAAACTGTGCAAGGGAAGCTAGATGGCAAGTCTTGAAACCGCTGCTCCGACCGGCGACCTGACAGGCCAGGGGGAAGAGGGCCATCGTCGGCGCGATTTCCTCAATGTCGCCGCGGTCGCCTGGGCAGGCGTGGGTGTGGGCGCGGTGGCGCTGCCGCTCATCAACCAGATGAATCCCTCGGCCGATGTGCTCGCGGAATCGACCACCGAGGTCGATTTGTCGAAAATCGAACCCGGCCAGGCGATCAAGGCCTCGTTCCGCAAACAGCCGCTGTTCGTCCGCAACCTGACGCCCAAGGAAGTCGCCGAGGCGGATGCGGTGCCGATGTCGGCGCTGCGCGACCCGCAGACGCTGGAACAGCGCACCGCGCCCGGCCACAAGAACTGGCTGATCACGCTTGGCGTTTGCACGCACCTTGGCTGCGTGCCGCTGGGCGCTGGCGAAGGCGAGGAAAAGGGGCAGTTAGGCGGCTATTTCTGCCCGTGCCACGGGTCGCAATATGACACCGCCGCGCGCATCCGCAAAGGACCGGCGCCCAAGAACCTGGCGGTGCCGGATTATAAGTTCACCGGCGACACCAAGATTGTCGTCGGGCTGAAGGGGTAAAAGACGATGAGCTTTTCCTGGGCCAAGCAGTACGAACCCAAGAACCCGGTGATGAAGTGGGTTGATGAGCGCTTGCCGCTGCCCCGCTTCGTTTACGACGCGGTTGGCGCGGGCTATCCGGTGCCGCGCAACCTCAATTATTTCTGGAATTTCGGTGTGCTCGCCGGCGCCGCGCTGATGATCCAGATCGTCACCGGCGTCGTGCTGGCGATGCATTATGCCGCCAATGGCGCGATTGCGTTTGACTCGGTCGAACACATCATGCGCGACGTCAATAATGGCTGGCTGATTCGCTATGCCCATGCAACCGGCGCGTCGATGTTCTTCATCGTCGTGTACATCCACATTTTCCGCGGCCTTTATTTCGGCTCGTACAAGGCGCCGCGCGAGATGATCTGGCTGCTCGGCGTCGTCATCTTCCTGCTGATGATGGCGACCGCGTTCATGGGCTATGTGCTGCCCTGGGGCCAGATGAGCTTCTGGGGCGCGCAGGTGATCACCGGCTTTTTCTCGGCCATTCCGGGCATTGGCGATACGATCCGCGTGTGGCTGCTCGGTGGCTATGCGCCAGATAACGCCGCGCTCAACCGCTTCTTCTCGCTCCACTTCCTGCTGCCTTTCGTGATCCTGGGTGTGATTATCCTCCACATCTGGGCGCTGCACATTCCGGGTTCGAACAACCCGACCGGGGTTGAGGTGAAGAGCGAGCAGGACACCGTGCCCTTCCACCCCTATTATACCGCCAAGGACGGGTTCGGGCTAGGCGTGTTCCTGCTGGTGTTCGCGACGCTGCTGTTCTTCTATCCGAACCTGTTGGGCCACCCGGACAATTATATTCCGGCCAATCCGCTCTCGACGCCGGCGCACATCGTGCCCGAATGGTATTTCTGGCCCTTCTACGCGATCCTGCGCGCGTTCACGGCGGATTTCATCCTGCCCGCCAAGCTGTGGGGCGTGCTGGCGATGTTCGGCTCGATCCTGCTGCTGTTCTTCCTGCCGTGGCTTGATGCCTCGCCGGTGCGCTCGGGCAATTACCGGCCGAC
>JBOFDB010000447.1:0-9793 GCA_051646545.1 Sphingomonas sp. | reverse complement strand
TCATCTCAAAGACCTTTCGCCATCTCGGTTTCGAGGTTGACCCGCACTGCCTCGAAGAATTGCTCGGTCGTCATCCAGGGCTGGTCGGGGCCGATCAGGATGGCCAGATCCTTGGTCATCTTGCCCGATTCGACCGTCGCGACGCAGACCCGCTCGAGCGTTTCGGCGAATTTGGTCACGTCGGGCGTGTCGTCGAACTTGCCGCGATATTTGAGGCCGCCGGTCCAGGCGAAGATCGAGGCAATGGGGTTGGTGCTCGTCGCCTTGCCCTGCTGGTGCTGGCGATAATGGCGGGTAACGGTGCCGTGCGCCGCTTCCGCCTCGACCGTCTTGCCGTCGGGGGTGAGCAGCACCGAGGTCATCAGACCGAGGCTGCCGAAACCCTGTGCGACCTGGTCCGACTGGACGTCACCATCGTAATTCTTGCAGGCCCAGACGAATTCGCCATGCCATTTCAGCGCGCTGGCGACCATGTCATCGATCAGGCGGTGTTCATAGACGATGCCGGCTTCCTTGAACCGATCGGCGAATTCGGTTTCGAACACGTCCTGGAAAATGTCCTTGAAGCGCCCGTCATAGGCCTTGAGGATGGTGTTCTTGGTCGACAGGTAGACGGGCCAGCCGAGATTGAGGCCGTAATGCATCGATGCGCGGGCGAAATCGCGGATCGAATCGTCGAGATTGTACATGGCGAGCGCCACGCCCGATGAAGGGTATTGAAAAACCTCTTCTTCAATGACTTGGCCGTTGTCGCCTTCCCATTTCAGCGTCAGCTTGCCGGGGCCGGGGACGCGGAAATCGGTCGCGCGATATTGATCGCCAAAGGCGTGGCGACCGACGACGATCGGCTTGGTCCAGCCCGGGATCAGGCGCGGCACATTCTGGATCACGATCGGTTCGCGAAACACCACGCCGCCCAGAATGTTGCGGATCGTGCCGTTGGGCGATTTCCACATTTTCTTGAGCTTGAATTCCTCGACGCGCGCTTCGTCAGGGGTGATCGTCGCGCATTTGACGCCGACGCCATATTTCTGGATGGCGCGCGCGCTGTCGACGGTTACCTTGTCATCGGTCGCGTCGCGGTGCTCGATGCCAAGGTCATAATAATCCAGCTCGATATCGAGATAGGGTTTGATCAGGCGTTCGCGGATCCATTCCCAGATAATCCGCGTCATCTCGTCGCCGTCGATTTCCACGACCGGCGTCTTGACCTTGATCTTCGCCATTGAGTGCTCGCTGTCCGTTAAGGGGAGGTAGGATGGCCATGCGTCTAGGAGGAAGCCGGGCAGTGATCAACCGTCCGTATTGACGCGGGCGAACGACGTTGAATTGCAAGGGGGCTGCCACTACACCTATCAGGCATGGCTGATCACGATATGCCGCCGGTGACGGCGACGACCACCAAGTGGCGCGTGCCCGACATTCATCCGGAGGGTCGCAAATATGTGCTGATCGCCGCGGCGATTGCGCTGTTGTCGCTGTTTATCTGGGATGTGGCATTCTGGCCGCTGGTCGGCATAACCTTGTGGGTGGCGCTGTTCTTCCGCGATCCGGTGCGGGTGACGCCGCAGGGCGACGACCTGTTGATCGCGCCGGCCGATGGCCTGATTACGATGATCGACCGGGTGACGTTACCGCCTGAGCTTGCCGGGCCGCAGGGCCTGGGCAATGCGCCGATGGTGCGGATTTCGATCTTCATGAGTGTCTTTGACGTGCACATCAACCGCACGCCGATTACCGGCACCATTCGCCAGGTGATTTATATATCAGGCAAATTCCTGAATGCCGATCTCGACAAGGCATCAGAGGAAAATGAACGCCAGCACATCATCGTCGAAGGACGCGATGGGCGCTTGATCGGCTTTACCCAGATTGCCGGTCTGCTCGCGCGGCGGATCGTAAGCTTTGTGAAGCCGGGCGACATGATCGTGGCGGGGCAGCGCGTCGGGCTGATCCGTTTTGGCAGCCGTGTCGACCTGTTCCTGCCCGATGACATGGTGCCGCAAGTCAGCGTCGGGCAGCGCAGCGTTGCGGGCGAGACGATTTTGGCGCGGCGCGGGGCGACGACATCGGTCGTGATTGCTCAGTGAGCGTGATCCGCTCGGCTGCCGATGGCTGAGGGAAGGCGGCCCCGGCTGCGCCGACCGCCGCGTGGACTGCCGTTGCGCGCGGTGGCGCCCAATGCCGTCACGGCATTGGCGCTCTGTTCAGGCCTTACCGGTATTCGCTTTGCGATTTCGCAGGATTGGCCCTTTGCGGTTGGCATGATCCTGCTCGCAGCGGTGCTCGATGGCCTGGATGGGCGCGTTGCCCGATTGGTGCGGGGGGAAAGCCGGTTCGGGGCGGAACTTGATTCGCTGAGCGACGCGATTTCGTTCGGTGTTTCGCCGGCGCTGATCCTTTATCTCTGGTCGCTGCAGGCGCTGCCCCGGCTCGGCTGGATCTGCGCGCTGGTATTTGCGGTCTTTTGCGCCTTGCGCCTTGCCCGGTTCAACGCCGCAATCGACGTTACCGATCAGCCGCACAAGCTGGCGGGGTTCTTGACCGGGGTGCCCGCGCCGGTGGGGGCGGGGCTCGCCATGCTGCCAATGTATCTGTGGTTCCTGACCGACGCGCCTGTTCTGCGCGCGCCGCTGGTGGTTGCGCCCTGGGTGGCGGTGATCGCGGTGCTGATGGTATCGAGCCTTGCGACCTTTTCCTGGGGGTCGCTCCGGCTCCGGCAGAATATCCGCTTCGAGGCGCTGGCGGTCGTTGTGCTGTTTGCCGCCGCTTTCGCTTCGGCGCCATGGCACACGCTGAGCGCGCTGGCGCTGGCGTATCTCGCGTTGCTGCCGTTCAGTGCGCGCGCCTATCGCCGCGTCAGGCGGCCGCGCGCCAAACCGGCGCGGTCGGCATCGCCCGCCGACCCGGCGCCAGAACAATGATCCGGGCGGAGGGTTGATGGGCCGCTGCTTCCCCCGTCAACAGCGCGATAATGCGGGGCAGGGCGGGCATCAGCGTTGCTGCAAATACCCAGCCGATCATCGCCAGCGCGCCGAGGAAAAGGCCGAACTCGATTGCTGCCACCATCATTCTGCTCCTTCGTCTGACCAGCGCGGCGATACCGGGGCTGTCTCGCTATGATCTAACTATGTTCCGTTATCGTTCCGCCTGTCAAGCAAAGTTTTTGCTATGTTCCAATTTGTTCACGGCGTGATCCTGCGATATCGGGCTTGATTTCGTCACGCGGCCACGCTAACGGCGCCGCCTCAAATCCCTCATGGGAAGCGCACATACCGGTGTCCGGGCATGCCCGGATATTTGCTTCCCAGCGGCGAAACCGGAAAGGAACGAATATGGCGGCTCCTGTCGTCACCATGCAGCAATTGATTGAAACCGGCGCGCATTTCGGCCACCAGACGCATCGCTGGAACCCGAAGATGAAGCCTTATATCTTCGGCGAGCGCAACGGCATCCACATCCTCGATCTGTCGCAGACCGTGCCGCTGTTCGCGCGTGCGCTTGATTTCGTGTCGCACAGCGTCGCGGCGGGTGGTAAGGTGCTGTTCGTCGGTACCAAGCGCCAGGCGCAGGAGCCGATTGCAGAGGCGGCGCGGCGTTCAGGCCAGCATTTCGTCAATCACCGCTGGCTGGGCGGCATGCTCACCAACTGGAAGACGATCTCGGGTTCGATCCGCCGTTTGAAGAGCCTGGAAGAGCAGCTGTCGGGCGACACCCATGGCCTCACCAAGAAGGAAGTGCTGCAGCTGACGCGCGAGCGCGACAAGCTCGAGCTGTCGCTGGGCGGCATTCGCGACATGGGCGGCATCCCCGACGTGATGTTCGTGATTGACGCCAACAAGGAAGAGCTGGCGATCAAGGAAGCCAATACGCTTGGCATTCCGGTTGTCGCGATCCTCGATTCGAACGTCTCGCCTGACGGCATTGCCTTTCCAGTGCCCGCCAATGATGACGCGGCGCGCGCCATCCGGCTTTACTGCGAGGCGGTGGCGATTGCGGCCACACGCGGCGGTCAGGACCGGCAGGCCAGCTATGGCGTTGATTTGGGCGCGATGGACGAGCCGCTGCCCGAAGTCGCGCTGACCGATCCGGAAGAGCCCGCCGCCGCGACCGATGTCGAAGCCGCGCTTGAAGGCGAACGCCAGATCGACGCGTGATACGGCGCCGGCAGTTGCGGCGTCGCAGAACTGAAACGTGGCGGGCCTAACGCGCCCGCCAGACCTAACCCCGTTCGCCCTGAGCTTGTACAAGGGCAGTGCTTTCTCGTGAGGGAAGTGCAGCGCTTCGACAAGCTCAGCATAAACGGATGATTGTATAAGGAATCGAACAACATGGCCGATATCACCGCAGCGATGGTCAAGGATCTGCGCGAAAAGAGCGGCGCGGGCATGATGGACTGCAAAAAGGCGCTCGCCGAAACCAATGGCGACATGGATGCCGCCATGGACTGGCTGCGCACCAAGGGCCTTGCCGCTGCCGCCAAAAAGTCGAGCCGCACGGCGGCCGAGGGGCTGGTCGGTGTCGAAGTCGCCGGCACCCGGGGCGCGGCGGTTGAAGTCAATTCGGAAACCGATTTCGTCGCCAAGAACGATCAGTTCCAAACGTTCGTCCGCGACGTGACCTCGGTCGCGCTTGAGCTTGGCGATGACATCGCTACGATCAAGGCCGCTCCGCTCGGTGGCAAGACCGTCGAGGAAGTGCTGACCGCCAACATCGCGACGATCGGCGAAAACCAGACGCTGCGCCGCGCGCGTCGTCTGGAGGTCAGCGAAGGTGCGGTGGTGGCTTATGTCCACAACCAGCAGGCGCCGGGCCTAGGCAAGATCGGCGTGCTCGTCGCGCTGGAAAGCCCGGCAAGCCATGACGTACTGGCGCCGCTTGGCAAGCAGCTCGCGATGCACATTGCCGCCGCTTTCCCGCTGGCGCTCGACGAGAGCGGCCTCGACCCGCAGGTGCTGGAGCGTGAGCGCGCGATTGCGACCGAAAAGGCCGCCGAATCGGGCAAGCCTGCTGACATCATTGCCAAGATGGTCGATGGCGCGGTGAAGAAATTCGCCAAGGAAAACGCGCTGTTGAGCCAGTTGTTTGTGATGGATGGCAAAACCGCGATCAGCGATGTCGTTGCCAAGGCGGCGAAGGATGCCGGCACGACGATTACGCTGAAGGATTATGTCCGCTTCCAGCTCGGCGAAGGCATCGAGAAGGAAGCGAGCGACTTCGCCGCCGAAGTCGCGGCGGCGGCTGGCATCAAGCAGCCCGAACCGGCGCCGCAAGCGTAGCCGGCTGGATCAAGGGCCACGCGTCGGGCGAGCGACGGCGCGTGACCCCTCCGGCTCGTCAGCATTTTGCCTGCACGGCATGCGGCGCCTGCTGCAACCGCGCGCCAGAAATGGCGCTGTCGGAAGCGGCGGCGCTGGCGGATGATTTCGTGCTGCGGCTGATGATCAGCGCCTATTGGCTGCCGCAACAGCCACCAACGGGGGAGCGCGCGGCCCCGGCGGCGTTTTTCGAAAGGAAGCGGTTGCTGCGCGACTTTGCGGCGCGAATGCAGCCCGTCAAAGCGATGCGCGACGGGAAGCGCGTTGACTACACCCGTTATATCGTCCTATCGGCCCTCGCCGATGATGTGAGGGCGGGCCAGTGCAGCGCGCTCGCCGATGGCAAGTGCATCATCCACGCGCGGCGACCGCTCAGCTGTCGCTCGGTGCCATTGCATTATTCGCGGACGGACGCGGCGGCCTCAGCAGATCTGGCGGACTTCGTCGTCTCGCCTGGTTATCGGTGCGATACGAGCGATGCTGCGCCGCTTGTCATTGATGCAGGCAGGATCGTTGCGCCCGATTTGCTCGCGGCGCGCGCCGAGGCGCGGGCGCGGGCCATTCAGGACCGACCGTGGGCGGCGGCAATCCTCAAGCGAATGGCGGCGGGTGAGGCCGAGGACCTGCCAAGCCTCGCCGAGGTCGATGCCAGCGCAGGGGCAGGGTCGGTCACTACGTCGATGGCGGTGGCGTGGCGCATTGCCGTCGATATCGGGTTGATGGCGCCCGTCGAGTTTGCCGCGTTGATTGACCGGCAGATACGGCTCATTACCGCGACGTTGCAGGCAAGCACGGCGGCGCCCGATGTCCGCGCGTCGCTTGTCGCGCTGCAGGCGGCGTATCAGGGTTATCGACAGGCGGGTGCCCTACCGCCGCCATCAGTGCTTGGCATCATGAACAGGCGCCACTAAGGTCCGCCGCGCTTTCACCCCCAGCCATGTCAGGATCAATGGCCCAGCCCCGTTTCAAACGTATCTTGCTCAAACTGTCCGGCGAAGTGCTGATGGGGCAGGGGCAGTTTGGCATCGACCCCGCCACCGTTGATCGCGTTGCCGGCGAAATCGGCGCCGCCAAGCAGGCGGGGCATGAGCTGTGCGTCGTCGTCGGCGGCGGCAATATCTTCAGGGGCCTGGCGGCGGCAGCCAAGGGTTTTGACCGGACCAGCGCCGATTATATGGGCATGTTGGCGACGGTGATGAACGCGATCGCGGTGCAGAATGCGCTGGAGCGAATGGGCTTCGCCACGCGCGTGCAATCGGCGATCCCGATGGCAAGTGTGTGCGAACCCTATATCCGCCGCCGTGCCGAGCGGCATCTGGAGAAGGACCGCATCGTCATTTTCGCGGCCGGCACCGGCAATCCCTATTTCACCACCGACACGGCGGCGGCGCTGCGCGCGGCGGAAATGAATTGCGACGCGCTGTTCAAGGGCACCAGCGTCGACGGCGTTTATGACGCCGACCCCAAGATCGTCGCCACCGCCAAACGCTATGACATGCTGAGTTTTGATCGCGTGCTGAGCGACAATCTGAAAGTGATGGACGCGACCGCCGTTGCGCTGTGCCGCGAAAACGGCATTCCCATCGTGGTGTTCAACATCCGCCAGGAAGGCAATCTGGCGGCGGTGCTGTCGGGCCAGGGTGTTTCGACAATCGTCACCGATATCAAGGAATAATGGAGAAAAATTATGGCCGCTTATGACAAGGCCGATCTGGAGCGCCGCATGCACGGCGCGGTCGAGGCGCTGAAGGGCGATCTGGTGGGGCTGCGCACGGGCCGCGCGTCGGTCAGCCTGCTCGATCCTGTCACCGTTGAGGTTTATGGCTCGCACATGCCGATCAGCCAGGTAGCGACCGTTTCGACGCCGGAAGCGCGCCTCTTGTCGGTGCAGGTGTGGGACAAGAGCAATGTCGGCGCGGTCGACAAGGCGATCCGCTCGGCGGGGCTCGGCCTTAACCCCATCGTCGACGGCACCACGCTGCGCATCCCGATCCCCGACTTGACCGAAGAGCGCCGCAAGGAGCTTGCCAAGCTCGCCGGCCAATATGCCGAAAAGGCGCGCATCGCCGCGCGCAATGTGCGGCGGGACGGCATGGACGCGCTTAAGACCGACGAAAAGAAGGGCGTGTTCGGCGAAGATGAGCGCAAGCGCCACGAAACCGAGGTGCAGAAGCTGACCGACGCGACCATCGCCGAGATCGACGCGGCGGCGGCGGCCAAGGAAAAGGAAATCCTGGGCAAGTGAGGCCATTGTCCGCCCCGGCTGCGTCTGCTGCCTCCGGGGCCGGGGAGGTGCCGCGCCACGTCGCCATCATCATGGATGGCAATGGCCGCTGGGCCAAGCAGCGCTTCCTGCCGCGCATCGCCGGGCATCGCCAGGGCGTGGAAGCGGTGCGCAAGGTGACGCGCGCGGCGCGCGAAATGGGCGTCGAGGTGCTGACGATCTACGCCTTTTCGTCGGAAAATTGGCGGCGGCCGGAAGAGGAAGTCAGCGACCTGATGGGCCTGCTGCGCCACTTCATCCGCACCGATCTCGACACGCTGGTGCGTGACAATGTGCGGCTGCGCGTGATTGGCGATTATCAGCGTTTTGGCAGCGACATCAAGGCGTTGGTCGATGATGCCTTGGCGCGCACGGCGGCGAATACCGGGCCGATCCTGGTGATCGCGCTCAATTATGGCGCGCAGCAGGAATTGGCGGCGGCGGCACGGCGACTGGCGGAGGCGGCGCGCGATGGCACGGTGGACCCGGCCACGATCGACGAGACGAGCTTTGGCGCGGCGCTCGAAACCAGTGAATTGCCCCCGCTCGATCTGCTCATCCGCACCTCGGGCGAGCATCGCTTGTCTAATTTCCTGTTGTGGCAGGCCGCCTATGCCGAATTATTGTTCGTCGACACGCTATGGCCCGATTTCGACGAGCGCGCCTTTGGCGAGGCGATTGCGCAATTCGCCCGGCGGCAGCGCCGGTTCGGGGGGTTGTGACGCGGTTGGACCCGGCGGCGGTTTCGTCTGAGCTAAGGGTGCGCGCGGTGGTCGGGCTAGTCCTGGCGCTGGGCGCGGTAACGGCGATCCTGCTCGGCGGCGCGTCCCTGTGGGTGGTCATGTCCGCCGTCGGCATCGGCATGGTCGGCGAATGGGGCAAGCTGATCGATTTGCCGTCCCGGCTGGTGCGGCTGATGCAGTTCACCCTGGGCGTGCCGCTGGCGGTGATGGCGCCACGGCCGCTCGGCGCCGGGGCGGAATATTTCACTTTGGGGCTGCTGATCGGGGCCGCGCTGTTTGCCCTTGCGGCGACGCGGCGGCCATGGGCAGCGGCGGGTATTCTTTATGTCGGCCTGCCTGTGCTGGGCCTGTTGCTGATCCGCGACCAACCGCGCGGATTGTTGTTCTGTTTCTGGACGTTCATGCTGGTCTGGGCGTGCGATATCGGCGCCTATTTTGCGGGCAGGGCGATTGGCGGGGCAAGGCTGGCGCCCGTCATCAGCCCCAACAAGACATGGTCAGGCCTGCTTGGCGGCGTGCTGGGCGCGGCGCTGCTGGGCGCGGTTTTCCACCATTATTATGGGCTTCCCTGGCGGTTGACGCTGGCGACCCCGGCGCTGGCGCTGGTCGCGCAAGCGGGCGATCTGTTCGAAAGCTGGTTGAAACGGCGGGCGGGCGTGAAAGATAGCGGTACGTTGCTTCCCGGCCATGGCGGGCTGCTTGACCGGCTGGATGGACTTGCGCCAGTGGCGCCGATCGCGGCATTCTTGGTTATGCTGCCACAGGTGAGAGGGTTCTGGGCATGAAGACGGTGACGATCCTGGGCGCGACGGGTTCGGTCGGCACCTCGACGCTCGATCTGGTGGAGCGTTCGCCCGAAGCCTTTGAGGTGCTGGCGCTGACCGCCAATTGCGATGTTGAAAAGCTTGCCGCTGCGGCCATCCGCACCAATGCCAAGCTGGCGGTTGTGGCGGACGAAAGCTGCCTCACAGCGCTGAAGGAGCGACTGGCGGGTACGGGCATTGCCTGCGCGGGCGGTGAGCAGGCCATCGCCGATACCGCCGAGCTTGACGCTGACCTTACCATGGGCGCGATTGTCGGTTGCGCGGGGCTGAAGCCGGTGATGGCGGCGATTGCGCGCGGCGGCACGGTGGTGCTGGCCAATAAAGAGCCGTTGGTGTCGGCCGGTGACGTGATCCTGACGGCGGCGAAAGCCTCAGGCGCGACGCTGCTGCCGGCTGATTCAGAGCATAACGCGATTTTCCAATGCTTTGATTTCGATCGGCCCGAGGGCATCCGCCGGATCATCCTGACCGCGAGCGGCGGTCCGTTCCGCGACGCAAGTCTGGACGAGATGCGCGGCGTCACGCCTGCAATGGCGGTCGCCCACCCCAATTGGTCAATGGGCGCCAAGATTTCGGTCGATTCGGCAACGATGATGAACAAGGGGCTGGAACTCATCGAGGCGGCGCGCCTGTTTCCGGTCGCCA
>JBOFDB010000078.1:0-1547 GCA_051646545.1 Sphingomonas sp. | reverse complement strand
AAAAATATCGATTTCGGGGTTGGTGACCTCGCCATGGACGAGCAACGGCATGCCCATCCGCTGCATCCGCTCAAATACCGGATAAAGCCCGGCGATATCGGTGACGCCGTGGCTTGAGTTGGTCGTGGCATGGGCGGGGTAGAGCTTGGCAGCGGTGAAGATACCCTCCGCATGACCATAGGCCAGATCATCGGCATCGGTGCCGTCGGTTAGATAGCAGGTCATCAACGGGGTGAAGTCAGCGCCAGCGGGAAGGGCGGCGATGATGCGATCGCGATAGGCCATGGCCGCCGCCGCCGTCGTTACGGGCGGGGCGAGATTGGGCATCACGATGGCGCGCGCGAACTGCTGCGCGGTATAGGGCAGCACAAAGGCCAGCATCGCGCCGTCACGCAGATGGACATGCCAGTCATCGGGACGGCGGAGGACGAGGCGGTCGGGGGCTTGGACGGTCATGCCAGGCGTCCTACCTTTGCTGCATGACTCACGCTACCCCTGCCACGCTGCTCGATGATCGTGCCGTTCTCCGCATCGCTGGCGATGATCCACGCGGCTTTCTCAACGGGCTGGTGACCAATGACGTCACGGCGCTTGCCCCCGACGCACCGCTTTGGGCCGGGCTGCTGACACCGCAGGGCAAGGTGCTGTTCGATTTCATTCTATGGGCGGATGGCGACGCGGTGCTGATCGATTGCGAGGCGGCAAAAGCTGATGCCTTGGCGCGTCGCCTCAGCATCTATCGCTTGCGGCGCGCGATTACCATCGATCTGGTGGCCGATGGTGCCGTGCATTGGCGGTTGCCGGGCGGGGAATATGGGGCTGATCCGCGCTTGCCCGATTTGGGCCAGCGATGGCTGGGGAAGCGATCGGGCGAGAGCGCCAGCGATCATTGGCGGGCGCACCGGCTTTCGCTCGGCGTTACCGAGGGGGCGAATGAGCTCGGCGAAGACAAGACGCTGTGGCTTGAGGCCAACGCCGATTTGCTGGCGGGCGTCAGTTTCAGCAAGGGCTGTTATGTCGGACAGGAGAACACCGCGCGGATGCATTACCGCGCCAAGGTCAACCGTCGACTGGTGGTTGCCCCCTTGGGTCCAGCGGGTGAGCGGACTCGCGTTACCTATCCCGACCTTGCGCTGATGGTGGAGCTGCGCCGAATCGAGGCGCTGGGCGACGCGCTGATCCCGGCATGGCTGGCGCCTGCGCTTGCGCGCGACGCGGAATAGGCCGCTGCGTCATGCCTAATCGCGATTAATCGCGCTGCGCGATGGCAACCGCTCCCTTCGACGTGCCAACACAAATGAAAAGGGAGGCCGGTTTCCCGACCTCCCCGTTCATTCGTTGCCGATAGGCTGGGCTTAGTTGCCCGAGCCGGGCCCGTAGGTGATTTCCACGCGACGGTTCTGCAGTTCGCGGACACCGTCCGCAGTCTGCACGCGCAGGTGCGCGGGGTCTTCGCCGAACGCCTGGGTGGTGATCACGCCGTCCGGGATCGAGTGCGCGGTCATATAGGCCTTCACCGCGTCGGCACGACGCTGCGACAGGCCGAT
>JBOFDB010000247.1:0-6573 GCA_051646545.1 Sphingomonas sp. | reverse complement strand
TTTGGTGCCACGCCAGCGCCAGATCGACGCCTCGACGCTGCCCGATCAGTTCACTCGCTTTGCACAGGCCGAATATGCGTTCGAGCGGCTGACCCGCGCAGGCTATGTGCCGATCGGCTTCGACCATTTCGCGCTGCCTGGCGACGCGATTGCGCAAGCCGCACAGTCGGGCCGTCTGCGTCGCAATTTCCAGGGCTTTACCGAGGATCAGGCCGATGTTCTGATCGGGCTTGGCGCCTCGGCAATCAGCAGCTTTCCCAAGCTGTTGCTGCAGAATGAGAAGAATGCCGGCCGCTATCACCTGCGGATCGGCAACGGCCAGTTCGCGACCGAGCGCGGCATCCGCCGCTCGGCGGTCGATCAGCGGATCGGCCAGGCGATCGAGCAGCTGCTGTGCCAGGGCCATACGCGCATCGCAGGCCTGCCCGATGCCATCAAGGCGCGGCTGGTCCGCTTTGTCGACGCCGGACTGGCGCGTGTCGATGGCGACCGGCTGACCATCGCTGACGGCGGCTTGCCCTATGCGCGCACCATCGCCGCGCAGTTCGACCCCTATCGCCACGCCGCCGAGCCAAGGTTCAGCAGTGCGATCTAGCGAGACAGCGGCGCGGATGGTGGTGGCGTTGGCTGCTGGGCAGCTTGCGGCCTCGCCCTTGCTCGCGGCCGCCAGCGCGAGCCCGGGTGCCACGATCATCATCCCCATTTGCGGCGATCCCAGCCACGTCATCACCCTGCCGATCAAGGGCGGCCGTCAGGCGCCTGGCAGCGATTGCCCGTCGGGATGCCACGCCATGTGCGCGCGCCGCTTGGCCGAAGACGATGATTCAGACACCAAGTAGCGTAGAACTCCTTGGACCAGGTGTAATACAGGCTCTGGGTGATCTCTATTTGCCACGCGGGTCAGCCGTATACTGCTGTTCGGGGCGGCAATCATTCTTACGCGCGCGCTCGGCGCAACGGTCGGTGACCTTCTCGACAAGCCTATCGCCAACGGGTGGCGGGCGCTCAGCCGCCCGATTGGGACGGCAGCACTTGCGGTCGCCTGGGTGGTTGATGGGGCACCAAATTTCCCATCAAATGGCCCTGATCGTTAGCGGGCATGTGTCCGCCGCAGCTGAGGGATCGGGTCGCTGCGGCGCCGCTTTCGGCCATTGCGCCGGTTCGTTTGGGATTGCATAAAGTTACCGGGCACAATCGGGCGATTGCACGATGGACCGAGTAGAGCGCGTTGTCATTCTGGGCGGCGGCACGGCAGGGTGGATGACCGCCGCCGCGCTGGCCAAGACCTTTGGGCGGAGCATCGCCATCGACCTGATCGAATCCGACGCGATCGGGACGGTCGGCGTCGGCGAAGCGACGATCCCCACCATCCATTGGTTCAACGCCTTGATCGGGCTTGACGAGGCCGACTTCGTCCGCGCCACCAGGGCAAGCTTCAAGCTCGGCATCGATTTCGTCAACTGGACGCGGCCGGGCCACCGCTATTTCCACCCTTTCGGCCGCTATGGCGTCGATAGCGGGCAAGTGCCGTTTCACCAGCGCTGGATCTGGGCGGGCAGGCACGACGCGGCCCCCCCCTTGGCGGCCTATTCGCTCGCGACCGCGCTGGCGGCGGAAAACCGCTTCGCGCGCCCGGTGGAGGACGCGCGATCGATCCTGTCGACGCTGGGTTATGCCTATCAATTCGATGCGTCGCTTTATGCGAGCTATTTGCGGGGGATTGCCGAGCAGGCAGGCGTGACACGGCACGAAGGCCGGGTAACGACCATCGAGCGCGCGCCCGGAAACGGCTTCATCACCGCGATCCATATCGATCGCGGCACGCGCCTGGCCGGTGATCTCTTTATCGATTGCTCGGGCTTCCGCGCGCTGCTGATCGATGGCGAAATGGGCGCGCGCTTTGAGGATTGGTCGCAATGGCTGCCGTGCGACCGCGCCGTCGCGGTGCCCTGCGCGCGCGCCGCCGAAACGACGCCCTATACCCGCGCCACCCACCGCGCGGCAGGGTGGCAATGGCGCATCCCGCTGCAGCACCGCACCGGCAACGGCTATGTCTATGCAAGTCCCTTCCTGTCGGATGACGAAGCGGCGGCGACGTTGCTCGGCTCGCTAGACGGCACGGCGCTGGGCGAGCCGCGCTTCCTCCGCTTCAAGGCGGGGTTTCGGCGCGAGGCGTGGCGCGGCAATGTCGTCGCGATCGGCCTGTCATCGGGCTTCCTCGAACCGCTCGAATCGACCAGCATTCACTTGATCCAGAGCGGCATCGCCAAGCTGATCGCGCTGTTTCCCGACAAGGCGTGCGACCCCGCGCTCGCGCGTCAGTTCAACCGGCTGTTCGGCCGTGACATGGACGGCATTCGCGATTTCCTGATCCTGCATTATTATGCGACCGAGGGGCATGATGAGCCCCTGTGGCGCCATTGCCGGACGATGCCGCTTCCCGAGACGCTCGTGGAAAAGGTAACGCATTATCGCCGCAGCGGGCGGCTGATGCTTGAGCAGGACGAGCTGTTTCGCGAAGCAAGCTGGCTTGCCGTGCTGAACGGACAAGGCATCGTGGCGGAGGATTGCGCGCCGATTGCCCAAACGCTCGACAGGGCCGCAAACCGCGCCCTGCTCGATCAGGTCGCCGCCGTGGTTGCCCGTGCGGTGCCGACCTTGCCCAAGCATGACGACGCCATCGCGGCGCTGATCGGCGACGCCGCCCTCCCCGTCGCCGCCGAGTGAGCGGGCCGTGCGTCACCGCCCGCCGCATTGGGCTGGAACGCGAACCGGTGGCAATTATCGATGGCTTCGCCGCCGATCCCGACGGTCTGCGCGACTATGCCGCACGCCAGCTTTTTTCCGACGCCGCGGCTTATTATCCCGGTCTGCGCGCGGCCTTGCCCCCCGATTATCTGGCGGCGCAATCGCCGCTATTGGCAACCGTCATGGCTGAGGTGTTCGGCGTTCATCAGCGGGTGCGGATCATCGATGCAAGCTATGCGCTCGTCACGCGGGCGGCCGATCAACTGACGATCGAGCAGCGCCTGCCGCATGTCGATGCGCTGGCGCCCGATCAGCTGGCGCTTGTCCACTTTCTGGTGCCAGCGGGCGCGGCAGGTACGGCTTTTTTCCGCCACCGCGCCAGTCGGCACGAAACGCTGACCCCGGCGCGATGGCCCGATTATGCGCGACGATTGGCCGCTGAAATCTCGGCGCACGTCCCCACCGGCTATGTCGACGGGGACCATGAATTGTTCCAGCGGACCGCGCTGATCGATGGCGTGTACAACCGGGCCATCCTCTATCGCGGCAACTTGTTGCACAGCGGCGCCATCACCACCGACACGCCGCTTTCCGCCGATCCGCTGGCGGGGCGCCTTACCATTACCGGCTTTTTCGCGACGACGTAACCGGCGGCCGCACCGCGAGATAAACGGTGCTCCACAGTTGCGCTGCATTGGATTCATCGACATCGGTCTTGCCCGCGCCAAAGGCGACAGGCTGATAGCGGCCATCGGCATAGCGCCACGACCATAGCTCAGAACTTTGCAGCGGCCGCGTCGCCTCAATCGCCCGCCACAGCGCCGCTTGGGCGGACTTTAAGTGCGCGCGGGTATCAGTGGGCAAGTCAGGCCGGGCAAGTTGCCGCTCCAGCCCGGCCGCCAGCAGCGCCTGCTGCCACGACCAGATCACCGCGCCATGATAGGCGCCGGCCGTAAACTTCGCCTGCAGCGCGGGCGGGGCGAAAGCGGCATTGGCGACGAGCAGCCCGGCATCGGTTATCAACCCCGCTGGAAAAGGCCGCATGATCGCCGCCACATAGCCGTCGAGCGTCGCCGCATCGGGCGCGCCGAACAGCAGCGCAAATCCCTCGTCCGAATTGACGATCGGAACCGGATTGCCCTGGGCATCGAGCGACAGCGCGTGGAAGCTAACCGGAAGGCTGCCGATCGCGGCCAAGGCCGGGGCGGGCGGCACGCCAAGCGAGGCGGCATAGGCCGTGATCGCGGCACGCGCCTGTGACGGGGGCAGATCAACGCGGAACAGCGCGGGGGCGCGGGCGCGCCACACCGCCGCCATCCGCCCGGCCCCGGCGAACGTCGCGCGGTCAGCCGGCATCAGATAAGGATCGAGCAGGCGGGCACGATAAAGCCGGTCCGCAGCCGCCAATGCCGCGGGGACCAGCGCCGCATTGACGTCATAGGGGTAGATGCCGCCGCCCAATCCGTCATTGCTGTCGCGCCATTCGCCCGTCATCCGGCCCGGCTTGATCGCGATCAGCGTCGCCTTGCCCGGCGCGTCGGCAAAGGGGCGTGCCTGTGCGAGTACGAAGCGCAGATTGCGGACGAGCAATGCCCCCGTTGGTTGCTGCTCGCCGGGCCGTGCCTCGCTCGCCAGCGGCTGGCGAAGATAAGCGCGCGCCCGCTCGGCACCCGGTCCGGTCAGATAATCCGCCGCGATCGCCCCCAACATATAGTCATCGTCGATCATGCCATAATCGAGCTCGGGCGCGGTGCCGTTGCGCCCTGCCTTGCGGTTCTGGACGATAGCGAATTCGGCGATGCCTTCTTCATGCGCGACTTCGCCGCCCGGTGACAGGCGGGCCAGCACCGCGTTAATCCCCGCTTCCACTGCCTGCGGTTGCAGCGCCGGCATCAGCAGCCGCACCGACATCAAGGTATCGCGCCCGAAATAGGTGTTGAACCGCCACGACCCCGCGAGGAATTTCTCGCGATAGCTGAGGAAAGCCAGCGCATGGCGCGCGGCCGCATCATGCGCGGCGTGAGCGTTGAGCAGGTGATCGACCGGCATCGGCGTCAGCGGCGCGTCGCCAGTCAGGGCAGTGATCTCAAGGCGGATGCGACCGTCTGCCCCCGCCACAAGGGTGCCGCCGTCGAGCCGGCCATCGACAAGCTTCAGCGTCAGCGCATAGCCGGGCGCCCCGTCAAGCCGCTTGCGCCGATAGCGGATCGTGTCTCCCTCAATCACCGCCTGTGTCGCGACCTCGGCAGGATAATGGCCGACCGACTGATAATCGCGAAGAAAGCGGACATTGGACAACACCGCCTCGTCCAGCTCCAGCCGCGCGGTGGCGATGCTGGCGGTCGCAACAATGCCGTGGAGCAGGCCGTTTTCCGCGTTCACCGGCCTGGGGGCCGCCTCCAGCGTCCACCGCGCTTCGCGGGCGAGCGGCCGAAACCACAGCCCCACGCCGCTATTCCCGGCGGGAAACGCCACCAGAATGCGCGGCACCTGTCCCGATCGCAGCAACAGATGCGCTGCCACCGGGCCGTCGCGGACAAACGCGTTAAGATTCTGCCCCTCGGCCAGCTGATAGGCGAGTTCCGGCGCAGGGGCAGGCGCTGCCCCCAGCAGCGCCATCGCCGCCGCAAGCCCAATCCACCGCACCATCGCTCCCCCCTTTGTCAGAACTTGTACGTCACCGTTCCCCCATAGGTCGGCCCGACAATACCGCGGCCATAAAAATAGCCCGACGCCGCATTTTGGGTCTGCCCCTGGCGCGGATTGCCTTCGGTAAGGCCCGTTTCGTTAAAGACGTTGTCGGCGTTGAAGCCCAATTGCAGTCGCTCGGTCAGGTTGAGCGTCACGCCGAAGCTCGTCACGCCATAAGCGGGCAAGGCGACACCGTTCCCTGAGTCCGCATAGATTTTGCCGATATATTTGTAGCGGCCGTAAAGCTCGCCCAGCTTGTGCGGCAGCTGAAAGGTCGGGGTGATGGTGAACAGCGTTGCCGGCGTCCGTTCGGGCCGGTTGCCGTTATAGGTCGGCTGCGACACGCCGTTCAGGCGCAGATTGTTGAGCTTGGGCGTCTGGAACACGCCCGAGAAATCGACCGAAAACCAGTTGATCGGCCGCACCAGCGCATCGACCTCCACACCGGTCGTGTTCAGATCGGCGAGGAAGCTCGTCTGGATGGTCGGATTGGTGGGATCGATGAAATTATAGAATTGATTGGCAAAATCGGTGTGAAACACCGTGACCGAGGCGTTGAGCAGCCGCCGATACTGATATCGCACCCCGCCTTCATACAGCGTTACGCCGGTGATCGGATCGGTGTTGTTGGTCTGAAAGCCAAAGGCGTAACGGCCATAGACTGACAGGCTGGGCGTGATCAGATAATTGGCGCCGACCGTCCAGGCGACCTTGCGGCGGGTGTGCTGCGTCACCGTGAAGGTACCGTCGAAAGTCGAGCCCACCGTCGGCACAACCCGCGCGTTGACCAGCCCTGGCTGGACCGGCTGGTTGACCGCCGCCGAATTGCCCTCGGCATAATAGGCATCGTCGCTTTCCCAGCGAATGCCGCCATCGATGTGGAGCTTGGTGCCGATGGTCAACTCGTCATTGGCGTAGAGCGAGACCGAGCTGTCATTGCGCTGGCGGATGCCCGCGCCCCAATTACCATAGGAAATCTGGCCATTGTCGGTCAGCGTGCCGATGACATTATTGGCGTTATCCAGCGCGACCACATCATAGATGTCGCTGTTGTTCTTGACGTCGTTGACCACCGCCGACGTCGCCGACTGGTTTTGAAAGCGCGAAACGTCAAAGAACAGGACGCCGCCGGTC
>JBOFDB010000002.1:0-8194 GCA_051646545.1 Sphingomonas sp. | reverse complement strand
AGGTCCAGCCGCCGATGCCGACGCGAATCGCGGGTGTTGTCATAACCTGGGGGTAGCAAGGCCGCGCCCGGGTGGCTTCCCGAATTTCGTCGTGAAGGCATTTTGGCCAAGGGCGCTGTCCTAATCCCGGGTCCGCCTTTATGGGGCGGGCAAGTGTTCTTGGCCGTTACCGGAGCCGCTCCCGCCAGGGTCCGTCGCGCGGGGGATCGCCGTTTTTACAGGGCTCATGGTCAGTGCGAACATTAGGGAACATTCGCCAAAAAGTGCTTATAAATCGCTGGCTTAAGGTCAGAAGGCCAAAGGATGAGAATCTGAAGTGAGGGGCGCGCCGACGCTGCTGGTTCTTGCGACATCGGCCGCGCCGCCGCAACGCCCGGATTTGCTGGCATTTATTTCTGCGTGTCGGCTGGAGCGGGCGAAGGGATTCGAACCCTCGACCCCGACCTTGGCAAGGTCGTGCTCTACCCCTGAGCTACGCCCGCTCTGGCGCACATACCGGCACGGCGCTGTAAAATCAGGGCCGGCTGGAGGGTGAGGCGCGGCGGTTAGCATCGGCCATGGGGCTTGGCAAGGGGCAAGTCATCGCCGCGACGCCGTCATCGAAAAGGCTTGGCTTCGCAGGCAAAGCCACCACATAAGGCAAGAGTGCAGCGCAGCGTAGGAGCATAGCTTGGCGACCCTGGGGATGAGCAGTACCGAACGTGAGGCGGTCGAGGCGTTCCGTCGCGACGTCGTCGAACCGTCGATGACCAAGCTCGTCATCATCGATTTCTGGGCGGAATGGTGCGGGCCGTGCAAGGCGCTCGGCCCCGTGCTTGAGAAGGTTGCGGCCGCCTATGCCGACAAGGGCGTGGTGCTCGCTAAGATTGATACCGACAAAAACCAGTTCATCGCCGCGCAATTCCAGATCCGCTCCATCCCGACGGTTTACGCGATGTTTCAAGGTCAGCTGGTCGCCGACCTGACCAATGCCCGCACCGAGTCGCAATTGCGCCAGAGCCTAGATCAGTTGCTGCGCCAATTGCCCGTCGATTCGGCTGAAGCGGCGCAGGAAGCCGAGCTTGAGCCGCTGATCGCGATGGGCGAGCAAGTGCTGGCAGAAGGCGATGCCGCGCGGGCGCTGTCGATTTTCGATCAGCTCGCCGATATGGCGCCCGAGCATCCCGGGGTAGCGGCGGGCCGTGTCCGCGCGCTGATCGCCGCAGGCCGTGCTGACGAGGCCGATGCCGCGCTGGCCGCGCTGCCTGCCGAGGTGGCGGCGCTGCCCGAGCTTGCCCAGGCGAAAGCGGCGCTGGCGCTGGCCCGCGAGGCGCAGCCGGTCGACGATCTGGCGGGGTTGGTGCAGCGTGTCGCCGCCAATCCCGATGATCTGGAGGCGCGGTATGAACTGGCGGGCGGCCAGATGGCGGCGGGCGATCGCGACGCCGCTGCCCAGACGCTGCTCGATCTGATCGCGCATGATCGCGAGTGGAATGATGGCGCCGCGCGCCAGCGGTTGCTCAAGCTGTTTGAGGCTGTGGGCCTGGAAGACCCCTGGGTATCGGCGCAGCGGCGCAAGCTGTCCGCGATTTTGTTCGGATGATGGCGACCCGTGCCACCACCCGGCTGTCAATTTTCCCGCTGCCGGGGGCGTTGCTGTTTCCGCGCCTGCATTTGCCGCTGCACATTTTTGAACCCCGCTATCGCGCCATGATGAGCGACTCGCTGGCGCGCGACCGGCGCATCGGCATGATTCAACCGCGCCCCGATTTCGCCGGCGGGGATGACGACACGCCCGCCCTGTTCGACATGGGGTGTGTGGGCCGCATCGCCCAGTTCGAAATGCTCGATGATGGCCGCTACAATCTGGTGCTGGAAGGGTTGACGTTGTTCCGCGTGGTGCGCGAACTCGACGTGACGACCCCGTTCCGCCAGGTTGAGGCAGAATTGTTGCCGCCCCCCGGGGAGGAGGCCGAAATCCTTTCGCTCGGCAATCGCGCGGCGCTGGAAATGGAATCGCGCCGCTTTGCCGACAGCCAGGGCTATGCCGTCGATTGGGATTCGGTGGCGCGGCTGGATGACGAGGCGCTGGTCAACGGGGTCGCGCAGATTGCGCCGTTCGACATTGCCGCCAAACAGGCCCTGCTCGAGGCGAGCGACCTCGACACGCGCTGCGATTTGCTCATTCAGCTGATGCAGTTTTTCGGGCGCCACGATGGTGATGATCGCGTGACGCTGCAATGAACGCTCGGCGCCGCAAGCGCGGCCATTATGCCGGCGCGATGATGGTCTGGCTGTTCTTCGCGGATCTGTTCGACCCCAAACGGGCGGCCGCGATTGAGCAGATCGCGACGGATCGCCGGACCGGCAATCCGGTGGCGCGCGATGCCGCGGTCGGTGCGGCGCGGCCAAGCGATGGCGTGGCTGTCCGGCCAATCGAATAGGGGAGAGCGTTTCCCCATCCGGCTTCGGCTCCGACGGGGCGGCCGATCCTCCCGCTGTTCAGGCCGGTCGCTTGGCGCGGGGGCGTTTTGCCGGTTCGGGGGCGACGACGTCGCTCGGCAACACTGTCTCGTCCTCGCGAACGGGGTCGATCGCGGGCGCCTCAGCCAATGCGTCTGCCCGGGCTGCTGAATAGCCCAATGTGGCGTTGCGCTTCACCCGCCCCGCGACATCGGCGACCAGATAAAGCGGGCGGTGCTTTGATTCGACATAGAGCCGGCCCAGATATTCGCCGATCATGCCGATCGCGAACATCTGCACCGCGCTCAGCACCACGACAACCAGCATCGTCGAGGTCCATCCCTGGACATGGCTGCCCGCGAAATAGCCCCAACCGATATAGAAGAGCAGCAGCAGCGACGCTGCACCCAGCAGCACCGAGGCATGGCTGGCAAAGCGCAGCGGCGCGGTCGAAAAGCCGGTAATCGCGTCAAGCGCAAAGCGGATCATCTTGGCGAGCGGATATTTGGTTTCGCCCGCATGCCGCTCGGCGCGGTCATAGGGGAACGGCACCTGGCGGAAGCCCACCCACGCCACCATGCCGCGAATGAAGCGCGCCTGTTCGGGCATCGCCAGAAAGGCATCGAGCGCGCGCCTGCTCATCAGCCGGAAATCGCCGGTGTCGAGCGGGATCGGCGTATCGGTGATATGGTCGAGCGCGCGATAGAAAGCCGCCGCCGTCGCCTTCTTGAACAGCGTTTCGCCCTCGCGCTTGCGGCGCACGGCATAGACGACATCGGCTTCCTCGCGCGCCATCGTCTCGCGCATGGCGGAAAGCAGCTCGGGCGGGTCCTGCAAATCGGCGTCGATGATCAGGATCTGCTCGCCCGCGCACAGATCGAGCCCCGCGGTCAGCGCGAGTTGATGGCCGTGATTGCGCGACAGGTTGACCGCGACGAGATGCGGGTCTTCGGCCGCGATGCGCTGCATGACGCGCCAGCTGTCGTCGCGCGACCCATCATTGACGAAGACGATCTCATAATCGTCGCCCACCGCCGCCCGCGCCGCGCCCGAGACGCGGACATGGAGCAGATCGAGGCAGGATTCCTCATTGTAACAAGGAACAACGATCGAAAGCGCGGGACGATGCATGCGCCCTATTAGCGCGCTGTAACCCGTCCGTCATGGTAAAGATTACGCAGCGATGCCTACCCCCGCTCCGCCCCGCTTACCGCATCCGCCGCGCGCAGGGCGGCGAGCAGGCGCATCAGGTGCTGCGCGTCATGGACCTCCACGTCGATCGTGTTGGTGTGGAAACCGGGGTCGCGATTGTCGAGGCGCATGTTGACGATGTTGGCGCGCTGCTGCCCGATGATGGTCGCGACGACGCCGAGCGCGCCGGGCTCGTTTTTCAATTCGACCTTGATCCGCGCCACCGCGCCCTCACCCTTGGCGTCCCAGGCCAGGTCCACCCAGTCGGCGTCGTCCGCCTCGATCAGGCGCGGGCAATCAATGGTGTGGACCTCAATGCCGCGATCGGGTCGGCGCAGCCCGACAATGCGGTCGCCGGGCACGGGATGGCAGCATTCGGCAAGGTCAAAGGCGACGCCCGGGGTAAGCCCGCGGATCGAAATCGCCCTGGCCTGCGCCGGTGGCGGTATCAGCGCATCGGCGCCGGCAGAGCCGGGCATCAGCGCTTCCATCACTTGCGCGTCGGTCAAGCGGCGACGCGCAATGGCTTCCATCAGCGCGGCCTCATCGGCGAGCTTCAGCCGCTTGACCGCGAGCGCCACCGCATCATCGGCAAGTTGCGCGGGCAAACGCTGGACGATCTCGTCATAGATTTTGCGGCCCAAGGCCTGCGTCTCGACGCGTTCCTTGTGGCGCAGATGGCGACGGATCGCGGCGCGCGCCTTGCCCGTCACCGCGAAATTGAGCCAGCCCGGCTGCGGCGCTTGCGCCTTTGACCGCAAAATCTGCACCTGGTCGCCATTGTCGATCTGCGTTCGCAACGGCACGACGCGCCCGTTCACCTTGGCGCCCACCGCCTGATCGCCCAGATCGGTATGGACGGCATAGGCGAAGTCGATCGGCGTCGCGCCCTTGGGCAACTGGATCAGCTCGCCCTTGGGGGTGAAGGCGAAGATGCGATCCTGGTACATCGCCATGCGCGTATGCTCGAGCAGTTCCTCGGGCGTGTCGGCGGTTTCCAGGATTTCAATGAGGTCGCGGATCCAGCTCGATTGCGTTTCAGGCCGCACCTTGTCGAGCTTATAGGCCCAGTGCGCGGCCAGGCCATATTCCGCTTCCGCGTGCATTTCGGGCGTGCGCAGCTGAATTTCGACACGGGTATTTTCGGCGTGGATCACGCTGGTGTGGAGCGAGCGATAGCCATTGCGCTTGGGCGTCGAGATATAATCTTTGAACCGCCCCGGCACCATCGGCCACCGCCGGTGGATGATGCCAAGCGCGCGGTAGCAATCATCGACCGTCGGCACGATCGCGCGAAAGGCCATGATGTCGGATAGCTGCTCAAAGCTGATGTGGCGCTCGGCCATCTTGCGCCAGATCGAGTAGGGGTGTTTCTCGCGCCCCGAAATATCGGCATCAATGCCCTGGCGGCTGAGCAGCAATTTCAGCCCCGAGGTGATTTTGGCGATGCGATCACCGCCGCCTTCTTTCAATTGCTCCAGGCGGCGCGTCACCGATTCATAGGCCTCGGGCTCAATTTCCCTGAAGGCCAGCGTCTGCATTTCCTTCATGAATTCATACATGCCGATCCGCTCGGCGAGCGGGGCATAGATTTCCATGGTTTCCCGGGCGATGCGACGGCGCTTGTCGGGATTGGGAATGTGATGCAGCGTCCGCATATTGTGCAGCCGGTCCGCCAGCTTGACGAGCAACACGCGGATATCGTCCGACATCGCCAGCAGGAATTTGCGCAGATTTTCCGCCGCGCGCTCACTTTCGGTCTGCGCCTCGATTTTGGAAAGCTTGGTGACGCCATCCACCATCCGCGCCACTGACGGGCCGAACAGCTGAAGAATCTGGTCAGGCGTTGCGACCGTATCCTCGATCGTGTCGTGCAGAATCGCGGTGGCGATCGTCTCGTCGTCGAGATGGAGGTCGGTCAATATGCCGGCCACCTCGATCGGGTGGCTGAAATAGGGGTCGCCGCTGGCGCGCTTCTGGCTGCCATGGGCTTGTAGTGAAAAGACATAGGCGCGGTTGAGCAGGGCCTCATCCGCCTCCGGGTCATAACTCAAGACCCGATCAACAAGTTCATATTGCCGCAGCACGCGGCCGATTGTGGCCGCGTGCTGCCGCATTGCAACATATTATCGAAAACGGCTGGTCGAATTACGACCGCGCATGGGCGTTGCACTTGGCCAGCGCTTCGGCGGTCATTGCGGTGCCGTTCGCGGTGAAGGCGGTCAGCTGACCGACATTCTGGGCAACGAGCTGGCACACGATCAGGTCACGCTGCGGCGCCTTGTTGGCAACGCATACGCCATTGGCGCACTTCCACAGCGTGCCATCGGTGATCACCGTGGTCTTGGCGGGAACGGTGGCGGGAGTCGCGGCGTAATAACCGGCGGGCTGGGCAATCCCGGCGCTCGCCGAGAACAAGGTCGCGGCGGTGATCGCGGCGGCGGCAGAGGTGAGGAAACGCAGCATGGGGAGGCTCCTGTTATTAAACGACTTGAAATGTTGTGCAATTATCAGTTGTGAATCACTACCTACTGCATTACGTTTCAAGTTGCAACCAGAAACTTATATTTCAGTCGCATGACGGCCAAAATTCGGTAAGGTGTCAGCAGGAAGAGGAATAAATGCATAATAAACTGCGTGAACCGCTGCACGAACTGGCGGGATGCAGCTTACCGGCCGCCCTGGAGGTGATGGGCGAGCGCTGGTCGTTCATGATTCTGCGCGCGGCCGTTAACGGCTTGCATCATTTCGAAGAATTGCAGTCCGAGCTGGGCATTGCGCGCAATATCCTGGCCAACCGGCTGGCGCGGCTGGTCGATCATGGCATTTTGAAGCGTGAGGCGCTGCCTGAGGATCGCCGCAAGATCGAATATCGGTTGACCGAAAAGGGCTTCGCGCTGCTTCCCGCGATGCTGGCGCTGCGGCAATGGGGGGAGCGTTGGGAGATGGGCTTCCCCGCCTCCCCGGTGCTGGTCGATTGTCGCGACCGTCGGCCCATCGCGCCGATCGAGGTCCGCGCATGGGATGGCCGCGTGCTCGGCAAGGACGAGCTGATGTGGTCGCTGCCCGAAGACGTGGCGGGCTATGAGCCGCCGGCGCTGGCGGCCGAATAACCGGCGCTTACTCCGCCGCCACGGCCTCTGCTTCATCATTTAGCGGATAGGCCAGCCGATCCAGCATTTCCTTGGGCACAATTTGCCAGAAATCAGCGGCGACCCGATCCCATTCGGCAAGCAATCCGCCTGACCATTTGCTGTCAGTCGCATCGTGATGCGCGCGGATCAGGCCCAATAACACCGATTCCCAATGGCGTGAGGCAACGCGTTGCCAAGTGATCGTCTCGCCATTCGCCTGCGCCGGGAACCGGCCGTCCGGATCGTACACGAACGCCATGCCGCCCGACATGCCCGCGCCGAAATTCTTGCCGACGCCGCCCAGGATCACCGCCGTGCCCCCGGTCATATATTCGCAGCCATTGGCGCCGCAGCCTTCCACCACGACATTGGCGCCCGAATTCCGCACCGCGAAACGCTCGCCCGCCTGGCCTGCCGCGTAAAGCGCGCCCGAGGTCGCGCCATAAAGCACCGTATTGCCGATGATCGTGTTGTCCTGGGAGGCGAGCGGCGAGCTTACCACCGGCCGCACGACGATGATGCCGCCCGACAGCCCCTTGCCGACATAATCATTGGCGTCGCCAAATACCTCCAGCGTCACCCCCTTGCACAGGAACGCGCCGAGGCTCTGCCCCGCCGAGCCGCGCAGGCGGACATGGACATGGCCGTCCGCCAGCGCGCTCATCCCGAAATGGCGGGTGATCTCGCCCGACAATCGCGTGCCGACCGCGCGATGCGTGTTCCGCACCGTGTAATGGAGGTGCATCTTCTCGCGCCGCGCAAACAGGGGGCCGACATCGCGCAGCATTTCCGCATCGAGGCTGTCGGGCACTTCGTTGCGATGCGTGGCAAGGCCGAAGCGGCGCTGGCTGTCATCGGCATCGACCTTGGCGAGGATGGGATTGAGGTCGAGATCGTCGAGATGCTCGGCGCCCCGGCTGACCTGGCGGAGCAATTCGGTGCGGCCGATGACTTCATCCAGGCTCTTGCAGCCCAGCCGGGCGAGGATGTCGCGCACCTCCTCGGCAATGAAGGTCATCAGGTTGATAACCTTTTCAGGGCTGCCGCTGAACTTGGCGCGCAAGCGATCGTCCTGCGTGCACACCCCCACCGGGCAGGTGTTCGAATGGCATTGCCGCACCATGATGCAGCCCATCGCGACCAGGCTCAGCGTGCCGATGCCGAATTCCTCCGCGCCCAGAATGGCAGCGATGACGATGTCGCGCCCGGTCTTGAGTCCGCCATCGGTGCGCAGTTTGACGCGATGGCGCAGGCCGTTGAGCGTCAGCACCTGGTTGACTTCGCTCAACCCCATTTCCCACGGCGTGCCCGCATATTTGATGCTGCTCTGCGGGCTGGCGCCCGTGCCGCCGACATGGCCCGAGACCAGGATGACATCGGCATGCGCCTTCGCCACGCCGGCGGCGACGGTGCCGATGCCCGCCGAG
>JBOFDB010000416.1:0-4332 GCA_051646545.1 Sphingomonas sp. | reverse complement strand
CCGCCGCTCACCGCAAAGGCGCGGGGCGCGGCGCTGTCGCGGCTTCCCCTGCCGTTGCCGACCCGCCTGGTCAGTGGGAACATTGGGGAACGTTCGCAAGGCTTGCCTCCCCCGCCCCGCTCCGGCACCATGCCCGCCGGTTTGGACATAAAGGAAAGGCAGGCAAACGGATTGGCCACGATTGCGGTTTACAGTTTGAAGGGGGGCGTCGGCAAAACCACGCTGGCGGTGAATCTCGCCTGGGCGGCGGCAACCCTGTCATCGCGCCGCACCTTGTTGTGGGATTTGGACCCGCAGGCGGCGAGCACCTATCTGCTGAGCGACCGCAAGGGAAAAGACAGCGCGCAGGCGATTTTCACCAAGGATGTTGAACCGGAAAAGCTGGTGAGGCCCACCGGCATTGCGCGGCTCGATCTGATCGGCGCCGACGCGTCGCTGCGCGGTCTCGACATCCTGTTCCACGAAATCGACAAGAAAAACCGCCTGGCGAAACTGCTTGATGGGCTGCGCAAGGATTATGATCGCATCCTGCTCGATTGCCCGCCCGGCCTGACCGAGACGAGCGATCAGGTGATGCGCGCGGCTGACTTGATCGTCGTGCCCGTCATCCCCTCGCCCTTGTCCGAACGCGCGCTGGAAGGCGTGCTGGAACGGCTGGGCAGCAAGGCGCCAGTCATGCCCGTCCACGCCATGGTTGATCGCCGTCGCAAGCTCCATGCCGATGCCGTGGCGCGCCACCCCGATTGGCCAGTGGTGCCGATGGCAAGCATAATCGAGCAAATGGCCGCGCGCCGCGCGCCAGTGGGCGCTTTTGCGGGAAAATCCCCGGCGGCTCAGGCGTTTGCGCAATTGTGGCAAGCGATCGAAAAGCGCCTGGCGCGGCCCGCCGGCAAATCCTGACTCGACGACAAGCGATTCGGGAGGTTCGACCGTGGCACAGATGAAGCGGCTCGATCCGGATATCGTGCTGGGCGCCTATGCGGTGGGCGTCTTTCCGATGGCCGATCACCGCCGCGCCGAAACGGTGTATTGGGTCGAGCCCAAGCGCCGCGCCGTGCTGCCGCTCGACCAATTCCATTTGTCGCATTCCTTGCGCAAGGTGCTGGTCCGCGATCGGTTTCGCGTGACCGCCGATCAGGCGTTCGAGCAAATTCTGGCGCTGTGCGGCGCGGCCGCACCCGACCGGCCCGAAACCTGGATCAACCCCTCAATCGTTGAGGTGTTCATTCGCTTGCACGCCATGGGCTTTGCCCATTCGATCGAATGCTGGGACGGCGATGCGCTGGTCGGGGGGCTTTATGGCCTGGCGCTGGGGCGGGCGTTTTTCGGTGAAAGCATGGTGAGCCGCACCCGCGATGCGTCAAAGGTGGCGCTGGCCTGGCTGGTGGCGCGGCTGCGCGCCGGGGGCTTCACCTTGCTCGATTGCCAGTTCCAGACCGATCATCTCGCCTCGCTCGGCGCGGTGGAGATTTCGCGGAGCGATTATCTGGGGCTGCTGTCTGCGGCTTTGTCAGGGCTTGGCGAGGCGGTCGGCGGCGCGGGTGCCGGGGTCGTGCCGTTATCGACGCTGGCGGTGGCGTCGCTCGCCGATTTCTTTGCCTTGGACCGGCCGGGCGCCGCATCCCCTGCCGATTCGGCACCGGTCAACGGAAAGCTCATCGCGCAGCTTTTGGTCCAGACGTCATAAACGGGGTGCTGAACGACATTGAGCGCCGGCCGTTCCTTGAACAGCCAACCTGAAAAAACGCGCCGCCAGGTGCGATCCACCTGTTCGACATCAAGCTGGACGAACGCGCCGGTATAATGGTCCTGCTCCCACGGCGCCGTCTGCTCGCAGGCGCGCAGGCGAATGATCACATCGTTCAGCCGCACGGCCTGGCCCGGCTTCAGCGTCACATCGCGGCTGACGCCATTGCGTTTGTTGAGCAGCCCGAGCACGGCAACCCGATCCTTCATCGGCGTTGCCCCTTTGGCGGGATCCTGATCGGTCGAAAGGTCGACGGTGGCGACGCCGGCCTCAGTCTGCGCCTGGTCAAGCGCGGAGGGCCCTTGCGACTTTACCGGCCCCGATGCGGGCGGGTTATACGATCGGTAAATGCCAACGCCGATCAGGATGGCCAGCCCGAGCGCGAGCACGCCTCCCCCGGCAATCAGCCATTTGTTCATTCGCCCGGCGTCCAGGCTTCATAATCCCCGGTCGCCTGCGCGCGATGGCCGCCCCGCTCCAACGCGCCGACAGGGCGATAGGCGTGCGACGTACCGGTCAGGTTGGGCAGCGCCGGCTTCTGCCACGGCCGCCGTGGCGGCAGCGCCTGTTCGGGCAAGGCATCGACCTGGTGCGCCAGCCAGCCGAACCATTCGGGCGGCACGCGGCTGGCATCATTGGCACCGTTATAGATCACCCAGCGGCGTGGAATGCCGTTCGGATCAACCCCGCCTTCATAATAGACATTGCCCAACGCATCCTCGCCAACGCGAGTCTTGCCGCGCAGTGCCAGCCGGGTCCCGAAGGTAGCGCCGTTCCACCAGGTGAAGATCGTGCCTAAAACGCCCATGGATCGCGCTTAGCCCGACCGGCAGGCGCCTTCAACCGCAATCAGGCCAAATCGACAACGACCGCGAGCGGGCCTTTGCGGCCGTCGACAATGCGGGCGCGCAGCGGCTGATCAGGATCGACCACCGGAATTTCGGCGCGGCGCAGCGTTTCCATATGGATAAACACATCCGCGCCATCCGCCTCGCGCACCAGAAAGCCATAGCCTTTCAGCCGATTGAACCATTTCACCACAACCGGCTCAAACGGCCCCGCCTCCTCGATCAGATCGATCGGGTCGATGCGGTCAACCGGCACGCGCGGTCGGGGCATGGGCTCGATGGCGGTCGACAGATCGATATCGGTGACTTCGCGCGCCTGGAATCCCCGGTCGCGTCGCACCGCGACGCATTCGATCCGCGCGCCTTCGGGTAAGCTGCGCCTGCCCATCGGCTGCAGCACCGAGAGATGGACCATGACATCGCCAAAGCCGGGCTGGTCCGCGACCATGAAGCCAAAGCCGCGCGTCACGTCAAACCACTTGATCGTGCCCGACAGGCGATAGTCGCCGTCCGCGACCGGCGCGGCGGCAAAGCGGCAATTGTCGTTCGTGTCATCGACGGGCCCGCGTGTGGCGAGCGCGTCCTGCCCCCTGGTCATCGCCCATTTCCCCCGGCGAACGTCCTCAGGCTTAGGGTGCTTCGATCGGCAAAGCCCGTCAACCATTTCGTTGCGCAGATCTAATCATTTCCCGCCCGCAATGGTTCAATATCGTCTCCGGGCGCCATACGCACGATCTGACGGGCGATTTCCAGGGCGTGTCCGGCGCGAAGCATTGCGGCGAGCTGCTTCTGGCGCTGCTCGCGATCCGCCATTTCGTTGGCAAAGGGGCCGATCCGGCGGCGGCGGGCATAGGTCAGTGCGGCATCGGCGGCGCCATCGGCTTGCTCGTCGGCAATGGCGGCACGGTCGTCGCGGTCGATGCCATCGGCGCGCAGGGCCTCACCGACCCGCCGCGCGCCCAGCCCGCGCCGATGCATCGATCGCGCCTTTGCGTCGGCATAGGCGCGATCGTCGACAAAGCCGCGCGCGACCATCGCCTCGGCCAATCCGGCGGGATCAGCCGCCGCCCCTTCCCAGCCGCGCTCGGCGATCTTGCGGGTGAGGTAACGTTCCAATCTGACACGGCTGGTGGCAAATCGCTCGACATAGCGGATCGCCAATCGTTCCAATGCGGCACGGTCCAGCGGTGGCAGATTACGGGGGCGACGAGGCATTTCGCCATCATTGTGCCATAGTCGCGCTCGATTTTGAACGTTGGCGTGTTGTTTATGACCCGCAACAGTGATGGCGGACGGTTTGGGGAAACCGTCAGTGAGGGCACACGGAATGGGAATTGACGGTGGTTTGGACGTGGCGGTGAGGGAGTCTGCACTCTTCCCCACGCCCACGCAGGATGAATTGCCGCGGCGGCTCAGCGACTTTGCCACGCTGACCGAGGCGCTTGATTATGTCGCCGGCGGCGTGCTGGGCCTCAATTTCCATGACGCGCGCGGCACGCTGATCCGCACCTATACCTATGCCGATTTGCGCCGCGACGCGATTGACACCGCCTATCGCCTGATCGCGGCGGGCGCCAAGCCCGGTGATCGCATCGCGATGATCGCGGAAACCGGCCCCGAATTCGCCGCGCTGTTTTACGGGGCGGTCTATGCCGGCACCTGGCCGGTGCCGCTGCCGCTGCCGACATCGTTTGGCGCGCGTGACAGCTATATCGATCAGATCCGGGTGCAATTGTC
>JBOFDB010000037.1:0-1411 GCA_051646545.1 Sphingomonas sp. | reverse complement strand
CCAAGCCGTTTCAGGAACGCACGCTGAAGGCGTCGATTGCCCAAGCGCTGTTTTTCAACCCGGCAACGGTTCCGGCCTGAGCGGCAGCGACAGTTGCTGCCACCGGATCTGCATGACCGATACCGATAATCCTCCGGTGCCGATGGCGCACGAACCGCTCGACGACGAATGCTTCAAAGCCGAACTGGCGGGCATCATCCCGCATTTGCGCGCTTTTGGTCGGTCATTGTCAGGCTCGGTCGATCTCGCGGACGATCTGGTTCAGGAAACCATGTTGAAGGCATGGGCGGCGCGTGGCCGGTTTCAGCCGGGCACGAGTATGCGCGCCTGGACCTTCATCATCCTGCGTAACGTTTTCCTGTCGCAAATGCGGCGCAACCGGTTCCGGGGCGAATGGGATGATCTGGTCGCCGACCGTATCCTTGCGGCACCTGCTGGACAGGACAAGCAGCTTGAACTCGCCGACGTGCACCGCGCCATGCAAATGCTCCCTGCGGCGCAGCGTGAGGCACTGATCCTCGTCGGGGCTGGCGGATTTGCCTATGAGGAGGCCGCCGAAATTTGCGGCGTCGCCGTTGGCACGATCAAAAGCCGGGTTGCGCGCGCGCGCGTCGCGCTGGATATGATCATCTCCGAAGGTCGCTTGCCCCAACGGCAATCGGGCGATCTGGGGGGGAGGGAATCGATGGCCCAGTTGATGGCAGAGGTCGACGACTTGAGTGCCGAATAGCGCGGCGCGGGGAGAGGCGCTTGCCCGCGCGCAGGCATATTCGCCGTTCCTCGCGGGGCTGATCGTGCGGCGAACCGCGCTGGCCGAGCACTGGCTAGCTGACGGCTTTGCAGGCGCGAGCGCGGACCTGACGCCGCTGCCGTTGCCAGATGCTCTGTCGCAGACCGGCGCGTTGCTCCGCCGTCGCCGCGCTGATCTGGCGCTGCTGCTCGGCCTTGCTGATCTGTCGGGCGAACATGATCTGTGGACCACCGTTGCGCATCTGTCGGATTTTGCCGATGCCGCGAGCGACGCCGCGCTGACCGCTGCCTTTGCGGAACGGGCGCCGGGGGAACTGCCCCGCGGCCTGTCAGTGATTGCGCTGGGCAAGCTGGGCAGCCGCGAACTCAATTACTCTTCGGACATCGATCCGATCCTGATCTTTGATCCCGAGACCCTGCCGCGCCGCCAGCGTGATGACCCGACCGAGGCGGCGACCCGGCTGGCGCGGCGTTGGGTGGAAATCCTGTCTGAGCGTACCGGTGATGGCTATGTGCTGCGCGTCGACCTGCGCCTGCGTCCGTCGCCTGAGGTAACGCCGATTGCGCTGCCGATTGAGGCGGCGATCACTTATTATGAATCGCAGGCGCTCGCCTGGGAGCAGGCGGCGTTCATTCGCGCGCGCAGTGCAGCGGGGGACCG
>JBOFDB010000452.1:0-6917 GCA_051646545.1 Sphingomonas sp. | reverse complement strand
GTCGCCGGCGTGCTGGCGTGCGTGCGGCACCTGAAAGCGTCATCGGTCGAGCGCGAGGGCCAGCAGGCCGCCGCGCTCACGCTCAAGACGATGTTCCGCGATGCTGGCCTCCCCGTCATGTGGGGCGAGACGCACATCGTGCCGCTGATGGTCGGCGATCCGATAAAAGCCAAGAAGATCAGCGACATCCTGCTCGCCGAATACGGCGTCTATGTTCAGCCGATCAATTACCCGACCGTGCCGCGCGGCACCGAGCGGCTGCGCTTCACCCCCGGCCCCGCGCATGACGACGCGATGATGGCTGAACTGACCCAGGCACTGGTCGAAATCTGGGGTCGGCTCGACCTGAAGCGCGCGGCGTAAGCGGCGTGGCGCGCGCTTTCGCCGAAATCGCGGACGACGCCGACCCCGATGCCGATTGGAGCCTGCCCGGCTGGCTCTACACCGATCCCGAATTTTTTGAGCTGGAAATGGCGCGGGTCATCCGCCCTTCCTGGCAGATCGTCTGCCATGAGAGTGACATCGCCGCGCCGGGCGATTGGCGGCGGCTCGATTATGTCGGCGAAAGCGTCATCGTCGTGCGTGGCGACGACGGCGTGGTACGCGCCTTCACCAATGTCTGCCGCCACCGCGCGATGCGGCTGGTCGAGGGGCAGGCGGGGTGCGCGAAAAAGCTCGTCTGCCCCTATCACGCCTGGACTTATGAGCTCGATGGGCGGCTGAGCGGCGTGCCGATGCGGCGCGATTACTCCGCGCTCACGCTCGAGGACAATGGCCTGGCGCCAGTCAAGGTCGAGATTTGGCGCGGCTTCGTTTTTGTCAGACTTGAGGATGATGGCGGGCCGTCAGTCGCCGCGATGATGGCGCCCTATGACGATCAGGTCGCGCCCTATCGCTTTGAGGAGATGCGCCGGATCAGCGACGTTCGCCTGCGCGAGCGCGCGGTCAACTGGAAGAATGTCGGCGATAACTATTCTGATAATCTCCATATCCCGGTTGCGCATGACGGGCTGACTCGGCTGTTCGGCAAAAGCTATGCGATCGAGGCGCAGCCCTGGGTCGACAAGATGTCGGGTCAATTGCAGGACCGGCCGAGCGACAATTTCTGGGAGCGGTTTTACCAGACGCATCTGCCGCAGGTTGACCATCTGCCGGCGGCGAACCAGCGGCTATGGCTCTATTTCAAGCTGTGGCCCAACATGGCGTTCGACATCTATGCTGACCAGATCGACTTCATGCAGTGGCTGCCGCTGACGCCGACCACCTGTGTGCTGCGCGAAATGGCCTTTGCGCTCCCTGATCATCGCCGCGAGATGAAGCTGGTCCGCTATGCCAATTGGCGGATCAACCGCACCGTCAATGCCGAGGATACCTGGCTGATCGAGCGCGTGCAGCAGGGCATGGCATCGGCCAGCTACACCGCCGGGCCAATCGGCGCGAGCGAAGTGTGCCTGCGGAGTTTCGCCCGCAAGATCAGGGCGATCATCCCCGAAGCGCGGCAGCATCGCGCCCCGCCGCCGGGATGGAGCAGGCGGGTGCGCGGGGCTTAACGCCGCTTCCGTCCCCCCAGCGAAAGCTGGGGCCGCTTGCAATTAAATCCCCGACCGGCCAACGACCCCAGCTTGCGCTGGGGTGACGGCATGACTCGGGTGGGGATGAAGACCGAATGACCAAATCGTACGACGCGCTCATCATCGGCGGCGGGCATAATGGCCTGGTCTGCGCCTTTTACCTGGCGCGCGCTGGCATGAAGGTGCGCGTGCTCGAACGGCGCGACGTCATTGGCGGCGCGTGCGTGACCGAGGAATTCCACCCCGGTTTTCGCAATTCGACGGCGAGCTACACCGTCAGCCTGCTCCGCCCCAAGGTGATTGCCGACATGAAGCTGCACGATCGCGGCTTTCGCATCATCGAGCGGACGATCAGCAATTTCTTCCCCTTCCCGAACACGTATCTGAAGCTCGGCGGCGGGACTGCGCGGACCCAGGCCGAATTCGCGCGCTTCAGCCAGAAGGATGCCGAGGCTTTCCCGGCTTATGAAGCCGCGCTGGAGCGCGTGGCGGAAGTGTTGCGCGACTTGTCGCTCAAGACGCCGCCCAATGCGGGTGGCGGCGTGCGCGCACTGCTAGCGGCCGCGGTGCAGGGGCGGCGGCTGGCGGGGATGGACCTGGCGGCGCAGCGCGATGTGCTCGCCATGTTCGTGAAATCCGCGCGTGAGTTTCTGGAAGGCTGGTATGAGGACGATCACGTCCGATCGGCCTTCGCGTTCGATGCGGTGGTGGGGAATTACGCCGGGGTGTCGACGCCCGGCTCCGCCTATGTCCTGCTCCACCACGTCTTTGGCGAGGTGAATGGCAAGAAGGGCGCGTGGGGCCATTCGGTCGGCGGCATGGGCGCGATCACCCAGGCCATGGTGTCGGCGTGTCGTGATGCCGGCGTCGAGATCAGCCTGGAGGCACCGGTCGAGCAGCTGCTCGTCGATGGCGGGCGCGTCGCGGGGGTACGGCTGGTGGGCGGCGAGGAAATCGCCGCGCCGCTCGTCGCCGCCAATGTCGGACCGGCGCTGCTTTACCGCCAGCTCATCGCCGCCAATGATCTGGCGCCCGATTTCCGCCGCGCGATGGATGGCTACAAGGCGGGATCGGGCACGTTCCGCATGAATGTGGCGCTCAGCGAATTGCCCGATTTCACCGTGCTGCCGGGCAAGGACAAGGCCGAGCACCACACCGCCGGCATCATCATCGCGCCGGGCATGGACTATATGGACCGCGCCTATGACGATGCCCGCGTCCAGGGCTGGTCGAAAGAACCGATCATCGAGATCAAGCTGCCGTCAACCGTTGACGACAGCCTGGCCCCGCCGGGCGCACATGTCGCCAGCCTGTTCTGCCAGCAATTCGCGCCCGAGCTGCCGGGCGGCCAAAGCTGGGACGATGTGCGCGAGACGGTCGCCGATCACATCATCGATACCGTGACGGCGCACGCCCCCAATTTCAAAGCGGCGGTGATCGCCCGGCAGATCCACTCGCCGCTCGATCTGGAGCGCAAATTCGGGCTGATCGGTGGCGACATCTTCCATGGCCGGATGAGCCTTGACCAGCTTTGGGCGGCGCGACCGGTGCTGGGCCATGGCGATTATCGCGGGCCGATCAAAGGGCTTTATATGTGCGGATCGGGCACCCACCCCGGCGGCGGCGTCACCGGCGCGCCCGGCCATAATTGCGCGCATGAGATTTTGCGCGACAAGAGCGTGATGGGGCGGCTGTTCGGGTGACAGCGGGCGCGGCGACGAGCTGGCTCGCTACTGCCGGGCGTTACCCGCCCCGGTTGATCGAGGCCGCGATGGCGCTCAATGACAATGCCCTCAACATCGCCGAGCCGCTGCTCCGCCAGCAGTTGAAAGACGATCCGTTCGACGTTGCCGCCATCCGCATGCTGGCGGAATTGGCAGGGCGGATCGGGCGGTATCGCGATGCCGAGACGCTGTTGCGCCGCGCGGTTGAGCTGGCGCCGGGCTTCACGCCGGCGCGCGCCAATCTGGCGCTGGTGCTTTATCGCCTCAACCGGCCGATGGAGGCGATTGCCGAGCTCGACGCGGTGATGGCGGCCGAGCCCGACAATCCCGGCCACCAGAATCTCCAGGCCGCCGCCACCGCCCGGCTCGGGAATTTCGATGAGGCGATCGCGCTTTATGAACGCGTGCTGGGCCAGGCACCCAACCAGCCGCGCGTCTGGATGAGCTATGGCCATATGCTGAAAACAGTGGGCCGCCAGGCCGATGGCGTTGCGGCCTATCGCCAGGCCATCGCGCTGATGCCGACGCTGGGCGAGGCGTGGTGGAGCCTTGCCAATCTGAAGACCGTCAAATTTGACGATGCCGATATTGCGGCGATGCGGACAGCACTGGCGACGGGCAATGTCGCTGAGGAGGATCGCTTCCACCTCGATTTCGCGCTGGGCAAAGCGCTGGAGGATCGCGGTGAAGCAGCCCCTGCCTTCGCGCATTACGACGCGGGCAATGCCCTGCGGCGCCAGAGCCTGCGCTATGTTGCCGATGATACGACGCGGCTCGTCGATGCGCAGATCGCGCTGCTGACGCCGGATCTGGTGGCGGCACGGGCGGGCCAGGGCTGCGCCGCCGCCGACCCGATTTTCGTGCTCGGCATGCCCCGGGCGGGGTCAACGCTGGTGGAGCAGATTCTCGCCAGCCACAGCGCGGTCGAGGGGACAAGCGAGCTGCCCGATGTGCCGTTGATCGCGCGCACCATTGCCGATTATCCGGCGGGAGTTGCGACGCTGTCGGCTGACAAGTTGCGCGGATTGGGCGAGGAGTATCTCCACCGCACCCGCATCCAGCGCCGCACCGACCGGCCTTTTTTCATCGACAAGCTGCCCAACAACTGGGTGCATGTGCCGCTCATCCACCTGATGTTGCCCAATGCGACGATCATCGACGCGCGGCGGCATCCGCTCGGTTGCTGCTTTTCCAACTTCAAGCAACATTTCGCGCGTGGCCAGGGGTTCAGCTATTCGCTGGAGGATATGGGCCGCTATTACCGGGATTATGTACGGTTGATGGCGCATGTCGATACGGTGCTGCCGGGCCGGGTGCACCGTGTCATCTATGAACGCATGGTCGAGGATACCGAGGCGGAGGTGCGCGCGTTGCTGGCGGCGTGCGGGCTAGCGTTTGAGCCAGCTTGTCTGACATTCCACCAGACCGAGCGGGCGGTGCGCACCGCAAGTTCCGAACAGGTGCGCCAGCCGATATTCCGCGATGGCACCGAAGCGTGGAAGCCGTTTGACCCGTGGCTGGCCCCATTGCGGTCAGCGCTGGGCGATGTGCTCGACGCCTATCCTGAGGCACCGCGCCTCTAACCGGTATTTTTATTACATTGACCGGCGGGCCAGCCATCCATTCGTTGCATAAATGCCACAAATACTCTCCTTAATGTTCCTTATGCTTACCGGTTTAATCGCACCCGCTTGACGCAAGCGGCAGCACCCCACACGCTGCGTTGCAACGAAAAGTCAAAGGGGTTTCGATCATGTTGCGTCCATCCGCTGTTCGTGCCGTGCTGCTCGCATCGTCGATGCTGAGCGCCGCGCCGCTCGCCGCGCAAACCGCCGCCGCGCCTGATCAGCCCGCCACCGCGCCTGCCGAAGACACCTCACACGACATCATTGTCACGGCGCAAAAGCGATCGGAATCGCTACAGAATGTGCCGATCAGCATCCAGGCGTTGGGTACCAAGAAGCTGGACGAGCTCAACATCGCCAATTTCTCGCAATATGCGGCACAGCTGCCATCGGTGACGTTCCAGCCCGCTGCCAATGCCGGCGGCAATCCCGGCCAGATCGTCATTTACGAGCGCGGCGTCGCGGTGGGCGGGGAAGGCAATCATTCGGGCACGCTGCCTGCGGTCGGCGTCTATCTCGACGAACAGCCGGTGACGACGGTGAGCGGCAATCTCGACGTCCATGTCTATGACATTGCCCGCATCGAAAGCCTGGCCGGTCCGCAGGGAACGCTTTACGGCGCATCGTCCGAGGCCGGAACGATCCGCATCATCACCAACAAGCCCGATTTGTCGCGTTTTTATGGCGGCATCGATCTTGAGGGCAACACGGTCGCGCATGGCGCGCAGGGCGGCAAGGTTGAAGGCTTCGTCAACGCGCCCCTTAACAGCCGCATGGCGCTGCGCGTTGTCGGGTTTTACGAAAAAGACGCAGGCTTCATTGACAATGTCGCGGGCTGTCGCAGCTTCCTGCCTGAACCGACCAGCAATGCCTGCCGCGCGACCAATGGCGGGATTGTCGTCAACAACAACGCCTTTGTAAAGAAAGACTATAACGACACCGAAATCTGGGGTGGACGTGCCGCGCTAAAGATTGATCTTGATGACAATTGGACAGCAACGCCCAGTGTCATCTATCAGGACACGCGCAGCCACGGCGTTTACGGCTATGACCCCAAGGTCGGCGACCTCAAGGTCCAGCATTTTTTCCCCGAATATCGGCGCGATCGCTTCATCCAGGCCGCGCTCACGATTGAGGGCAAGCTCGGCAATTGGGATTTGACCTATGCCGGCGCCTATCTTGATCGTAAGGACCTGCAATCGAGCGATTATACCGATTACGCCGAAGCCTATGACAATCTTTACAGCCGGTCGGGCGGCATTGCCGGCTATTTCTATTTCCAGGACAATGCCGGCCGCACGATCGATGCCCGCCAGCACATCATCGGCACCGATCATTTCAAGAAGCTGAGCCAGGAACTGCGCGTTGCCTCGCCGCAGGATGAACGGTTCCGCATCGTCGCGGGGCTGTTCTATCAACGCCAGTCAAACGACATCCACCAGGATTATCAGGTGACGGGCCTTGCGGATACGCTGTCGGTCAACGGCCATCCCGGCACGCTGTGGTTGACGCAGCAGCACCGCGTCGACCGCGACTATGCGATGTTCGGCGAGGCGAGCTACGACATCACGCACAAACTGACCGCAACGGCGGGAGTTCGCGGCTATATTTACGACAATACGCTGATCGGGTTCTTCGGCTTTGGCCGCAACCCGGGCACCAACTATACCGATACCCCCTATAATGCCGCAGGCAGCTCGCGCACCGGCTTTGCCCAGTGCTTCACGACCGGCGGCGCGCGCTTGCGCGACGTCGCCAACGGGTCACCGGTCACGCTGTTGCCCGCCGCTGTTGCGGGCAGTCCCTGCACCAACCTTGCCGTCTATGCCGCCGGCGCGGGGTTGAAGCCTGTTGAGGCTTCGGGCCAGGGCGTTACCTACCGGTTCAACCTCACCTGGAAGCCGGTGCACGGCTTGCTATTCTATGGCACGGTATCCAAGGGCTTCCGCCCCGGCGGCATTAATCGCCGCGTCGACGTTGCCCCTTATCAAGCCGAT
>JBOFDB010000061.1:0-3652 GCA_051646545.1 Sphingomonas sp. | reverse complement strand
AGACCATTCTCGATTTTGCCGGTGCCGTGCAAAGTCCCGAACGGCTGAAGCTGCTCTTGATCCTGACCGTGGTCGATATCCGCGCGGTGGGCCCGGGGGTGTGGAATGGCTGGAAGCGGCAATTGCTGACGACCTTGTATGATTCGGCAGAGGAAGTGCTTCGGCTCGGCCACAAACAGCGCGGGCGCGGCGAGCGCGTCGCCGCCAAGCAGGAAGCGCTTGCCGCCGCCCTCGGCTGGGATGACGCGCGCATGGCCGATTATATCCGGCGGATGCCCGAAGCCTATTGGGTCGCCGAACCCGCCGATGTGCTGGAACATAATGCCCGGATGATCGACGCGGCGGGCGACAAGCGGTTATGGATCGACGCCCGCGCTTATGCCGAACGGGGTGCAACGCTGGTGACGCTTTATGCGGCGGACCATCCCGGCTTGTTCTATCGCACGGCGGGCGCGATCCATGTCGCGGGTGGCAACATCATCGACGCGCGCATCCACACCACGCGCGACGGCATGGCCCTCGACAATTTCCTGGTGCAGGACCCATTTGGTCGCCCCTTCGATGGGCCTGAACAGCTCGAACGGATCAGGCAGACGATCGCCGACGCCCTCGCCAATCGCGGCAAGCTGAACGAGCGATTGAAGGCCAAGCCCCTGCCCCGTCCGCGCGCCGAAGCGTTTGACATTCAACCCGCCGTATTCATCGACAATGGCGCGTCGAACCGCTTCACGGTGATCGAAGTCAATGCCCGCGATGGCCCGGCGTTGCTCAACCGGCTGGCGCTCGCCCTGTTCCTGTCGCGCGTGACAATCCATTCGGCGCATGTCGCGACCTATGGCGAGCGCGCCGTCGATACTTTCTATATCACCGACCTGATTGGCGATAAGATCGCGAGCACGCAACGCTTGCGCTCGATCGAGCGGCGCTTGCTGGGGGCAGCCGCGAATGAAGGCGAATGGCGCGAGGCGGCCTAGAGGAGGGCGACATGGGCGTATTGGGGATTGGTGGATTATTCTTTCGCGCCAAGGATCCCGAGGCGCTCAGCGCCTGGTACCGCGACACGCTGGGCATCGGCGCGGGCTGCGCGGCAGACGGCATGGGCGAACCCGAGCAATGGACGTGGAAAGCCCATGGCGGCGAGGTTGTCTTCCAGCCATTCAAGGCCGACACTGATTATTTCCCGGCGGATCGGCAATATATGCTCAACCTGAAAGTCGCAGGCATCGGCGAGATGATCGATGGCCTGCGCGCCAGGGGCATTGAGGTGATCACCAAGCCCGAATGGGACGACCCGCACACCGGCCGCTTCGCCCGCCTCCACGACCCCGAGGGCAACCCGATCGAATTGTGGGAGCCACCGGCCGAATGACGGGCGAAGTCCGCATTCGCCGCGCCACACCCGGCGATGCGAGGCGGATCGGTGCGGTCCATGTCCAGGCGTGGCAGGAAGCTTATGCCGGCCTGCTGCCCCCTAATGAAGTCGCGCGTTGGGGCGCGACCAGCCGGGCGGCGATGTGGCGCCGCGCCATCGTCAGCGGCACCGCGCGGGGCATTTACGTGGCAGAGATTGACGGCGTGATCATCGGCTTCGGCGCCTGCGCTGATCAGCGTGCCGCCGCCCTCGACCAGCGCGGCTATACCGGCGAGATCACCGCGCTTTACGTGCTGCGCATGGCACAACGACGCGGCGCGGGGCAGGCGCTGATGCGGGCGCTCGCCCGGCGGCTGATCGCTGAGGGCGACCGGGCGATGGCGTTATGGGTGCTCGCCAGCAATGCGCCCGCCCGGCGTTTTTACGAGGCGATGGGCGGCCGCGTCATCGCCGACCATGGCGCCGCCGATCCACGCCAGGACGAAATCGCCTATGGCTGGACCGACATCGGCGCGGTAGTGGCGCGGGCGGCTTAGGGGCAGCGCTGCGGCGAAGCCGCGGCGGAGCGTCGCTCCGCCTTGCCCGGCGCTACTTCGGCGCCAGCACCATCAGCATCTGGCGGCCTTCCATGCGCGGATAGGCTTCGATCTTGGCGTCTTCGGCGGTATCTTCCTGCACGCGCTGGAGCAGGGCCATGCCGAGCTGGCCGTGGGAGAGCTCGCGACCGCGAAAGCGCAGCGTGATCTTGACCTTGTCGCCTTCGCCCAGAAACTTGTGCACCGCCTTCATCTTCGTCTCATAATCATGATCGTCGATGTTGGGACGCATCTTGATCTCCTTGATCTCCTGCGTCTTCTGAGACTTGCGCGCCTGATTGGCCTTTTTCTGCGCCTCGTATTTATATTTGCCGATATCGAGGAACTTGGCCACCGGCGGATCGGCGTTGGGCGAGATTTCGACGAGGTCATAGCCGGCGTCCTGCGCCTGCTCCATCGCCTCACGCGTGTACATGACACCCAGATTTTCGCCCTCATGGTCGATCACGCGGACCTTGGGCGACTGGATGAATTCGTTGAAACGGGGGCCGTTCATCGGCGGCGCCGGCAGCGGGCGGCGCATCATTGGCGGACGGATAGATATGCTCCTTAAAGTGACAGTGGTTGCAATATAAGGCCAAAGCCCCGGCTTGGAAAGTTCAGTCGAGCTGATCGAGCTGAATTGTCACACCCGCCAGCAGCGCGGTGACGGGCTGATGCGCCTGATATTCGGCAATCGCGCTGTAGCGGCCATCGACCGGCGCGCGATGCGTGCGGATCGTCTGACGCACGGCATCGACCACCCAATAATCACGCACGCCATGCGCGGCATAGAGCGGCGCCTTGACCCGCAGATCATAGCTGATCGACGAATCGGCGACTTCGATGACGAGCGCCAGATCGGGTCCGCGCACGCTGCGCGGCAAAATCCCCTTGGCCCAAACCGCCAAATCCGGTTCCAGTAGCAGCACGGGCGACAGCGTGACCGAGGACTCAACGAATAGGCGCAGATTGTCGGGCAATTTCATCACCAGCGCCCGGGTGAGCTTCGATTCCATCATCGAATGCCAATCCGCCTTTGCCGCCGCCATCGGCACGATCTCCCCATCGATCAGCTCGAAATGGTCGTCGGCGATGAACGCGCCGGCTTCTGACAACGCGTAAAGCTCATCGACGGTTAGCTTGGCCGGGATCGTCCCCGCCGCGATATCCTGCCAAAGCGTCATCGGTCCCAATTCACCTCAAGTCGGGCGGCGTTGCCTCATCGCGCAGCATAGCAATTGCGGCCTCAACCGTCATCACCTGCTGCTGCGCGCCTTCACCTAGCGGGCGGATCGCCACCGTCCCCTCCTCCGCCTCGCGCTTGCCGATGACGAGGAGGTTGGGCACCTTGGCAAGGCTGTGTTCGCGGACCTTGTAGTTGATCTTCTCGTTGCGCAGATCGGTGTCGACGCGCAGGCCCGCCGCGGTCAGCTTCGCCGCCACGTCACGCGCATAATCGTCGGCGTCCGACACGATCGTCGCGACGACCGCCTGCACCGGCGCCAGCCACATCGGGAATTTGCCGGCATAATGTTCGATCAAAATGCCGATAAAGCGCTCATATGACCCGAAAATCGCGCGGTGGAGCATGATCGGGCGGTGCTTGGCGCCATCTTCGCCGACATAGGCCGCGTCGAGCCGGTCGGGCAGCACCCGGTCGGACTGGATGGTGCCGACCTGCCAGGTGCGCCCGATCGCATCG